>JASFUR010000276.1:0-5158 GCA_050050215.1 Gemmatimonadota bacterium | reverse complement strand
CGCCCAGCTCGCGGGCACCGCGCAGGCGAGGGTCGCCGCGAGGGCGATGACGCTCGCGCCGACCACGAACGCAATGGGGTCCAGGGGCGATACCTCGAAGAGCAGCGTCTGCAGATAGCGGCTGAGTAGGGCCGCAGCCCCGATCCCGACCACCAGCCCGAGCAGGGCCGGCCGGAGGCCCCCCGCCATCACGTGCCGTAGGACCTCGATCCGCGTCGCGCCCAACGCCGCACGGATGCCCATCTCCTTGGCTCGACCGCGGACCACGTAGGCCAGGACCCCGTAGACGCCCAGGCCCGCCAGGATCAGGGCGAGCGCCGCGAACCCGGCCATGACGCTTGTGAAGAAGCGGGGTCGGGCCCGGACCTCGGCGTTCAACCGGTCGAGGGGAATGATCTCCATGACCGGGACCTCGGGGTCGAGCTCCTGGACGATCGCTCGCATGGGTCCGACGAGAGCGAGGGGATCGTCGTCGGTCCTGGCCACGAACGTCATCTGCTGAAGGTTCGGATACTGGGCCAGAGGCATGAAGAACGCGGACGGGGAAGATTCCGTGGGCCCGAGCAGGGTCACGTCTTCGGCGACGCCCACCACCTCCCAGACCGGACCGTTCGGGGAGCCGGCGGCCGCGATGCGCTCCCCGATGGGGTTCCGTCCATCGAAGAACTCCTGCACCATGGCCTCGTTCACGACGGCCACGAGCGGATCGTCGAGTCCGTCCGCCGGGGTGAATCCACGCCCTTCGATGACGGTCGTCCCGAGGGCCTCGAAGGCGGTGGGGGACATGGCCAGGACGCGGGACTCCCGCTCCTGATCGGGCGGCGGCTCGAAGATGCCCGGTACGTTGACGTTGTACCCTACCCCGACGGAGCGGAACGGGAGATGGGGGGTCGCGCCGGCGACCGTGACGCCCGGAACGGCCTGGATGCGCTCCAGTATCCGGTCGTAGAGCGCGCGTTTGGACGGGTCGTCCTGATACCGTTGCTGCGGCGCGTTCACCGTCATGGCAATAGCCCCGTCGGGCGAAAGGCCCGTGTCCACCGAGCCGATGGCGTTCAAGCTCCGGATCAGGAGGCCGGCGCCGACCGTGAGCACGACCGCCACTGCGACCTCTCCCGCGATCAGAAGGCTCCGGCGGCGCATACCCCCTCGGTCCGCGCTCATGCTCCGGCCGCTGCCCCGCACGTCGTTCGGCGATTGCCGACCCAGCCGGAGCGCGGGGGCGAGCCCGGCGAGCGTCGTCACGATCCCGGTGAGCACCAGCGCGACCAGCAGAACGGTGCCGTCGATCTCGACGGAGCCGGCTCTCGGGAGGATATCCGCCGGAAGGCTACGGACCGCCCCTACCAGGAGCCGGCCCAGCCCGATGCCGAGGAGACCGGCCACGACGGCCAGCGCCGCGGTCTCGGTCACGATCTGGCGGGTGATTCTCGGAGACGAGGCTCCGAGGCTCTTCCGCAGCGCGAACTCCCGCGCCCGGTCCGTCCCCCGGGCGAGGAGGAGATTCGCCGCGTTGGCCGTGGCCAGCAGGAGGAAGAACGCGACTGCGCCCAGGAGGCTCCACAGCGCACCTCGGACTTCACCCACGACGTTGTCCTGCAGCAGATCCACGGTGGCGGCTGATTCCCCGGCGTTGGAGTTCGGATACGTCGCCTCGAGATCCTTGGCGATGGTACCGAGCTCGTCCTGAGCGGTCTGGACCGTGGCGCCGTCGGCCAGACGCGCGACCATGTATTGGGTGGAGATGCCGCGCCGCTGGTCCACGCCGGCCATAGGCCCGGAGAACGCCGTGTGCATGGGGACCCACACGTCGACGTCGGGGTCGGGGAAGTCGAACCCGGCCGGCATCACGCCCACCACCTCCATCTGCTGGAACTCGAGGGAGACGGTGCGGCCGACGACCGCCGGGTCCGACGCGAAGAGGCGCTCCCAGGCGCCGTGGGACAGGACCACCACGGACCGCTCGAGCTCCACGTCCTCCTGGTCCAGCCAGCGGCCCATGGCCGGGGGCGCCCCCAGCGCGCTGAAGAAGTCACCGGCCACCCATGTCGTCGCGAGCTGCTCGGCGGCTTCGCCGTCCTGGGTCAGCGTCCAGTCCGGCAGGAACGGCGGGAGGTACGTGCCCAGCCGAGACAGTGTCTCGCTCCTCTTCCTCCAGTCCAGGAAGTCCGGATAGGAGATCAGGTCCCTCGGCAGGTCCTGGTTCGGCTGGGCCGGCCACACCCGCACCACGCCATCGGGCTCCGGGTAGGGAAGGGGCCGGAGCAGGATCCCGTTCACCACGCTGAACAGCGCGGTCGAGCCGCCGATGCCCAGGGCCAGGACCACCAGGACGCTGGCCGTGAAGCCGGGGCTGCGGCGCAAACTGCGCGCCGCGTAGGCCAGGTCCTGGCCCAGGTCCGCCAGCCATCGTCCCCGTCGCCCCTCCCGAACCCGCTCCTTCGTCGTCTCCTCGCCCCCGAACCGGCGGAACGCCTCCCGGCGAGCAGCCTCGGGCTCCCAGCCCTGACGGACCAGGTCTGCAGCTTCGGACTCGATATGGTGCCGCAGCTCGGTGCTGAGGTCGTCCTCGCGATGTTCACGTCCGCCCATCCCACTCCTCCTCGGTCGTATACCTTGTCATTCGACAACAAGACGAGAAAAAAGAGCGCCCTGTTTCAGGTCACCCGGCCTGCAGCACATGGCCCACCGCCAGCGAAAAGAGGTTCCAGCTCTCTCTTTCCTCGGCGAACTGGGCTCGCCCCTTCTTGGTCAGGCTGTAGAACTTTGCGCGGCGTCCCTCGTCGGAGACGCCCCACTCGGAGCTCAGCAGTCCCTTGTCCGCGAGCCGGTGGAGGGCCGGATAGAGAGACCCCTGGTTCACCTCCAGGACGTCCCGCGACATCTGGCGGATGCGCTTTGATATCCCCCAGCCGTGGAGCGGCCCGAGGGTCAGCGCCTTGAGGATCAGGAGGTCCAGCGTGCCCTGCAGCAGGTCTGCTTTTGGTCTCGTCATGGTGTCGATGGTACATACTTTGTCATTCGACAACAAGATCAGGGCCCGTTGCCTTCCTCATCGCGGAGCGCTTCGAACATCCGCACCAAGCCGAAGTGCGCGGCATCGCCCGAGACATACGCGCTCGTGCCGCCCCGGGGCGGCACGCTCTTCCCGAGGGCTCAGCCCGGCAGCCGCAGCGCGACCAGCCCGCCCGGCATCCCATTACCCGAGATCTGCACGACCACGTACTGCACACCCTCGTGCACAAAGCTCATCATCCCGTACTGACCCGGCGCGGGCAGCTCGACCGTGCCCACCCGCTCCCCGGTCCGCTTGTCCAGCGCATGTAGCACAGGTTCGCCGCCCGCCCCCTCGGCCGTCAGGAGCAGCGTCGGGGTCGCCATGGTGATGGCGTAGCTGAGCCGGCCGGTGTTCGGCAGGTCGACGCCTTGGAGGTCGGGGTGCTCGCGGATGTACTCGGGGGTGTCGCCGTTGGGGACGGCCCAGACGTGCTCGCCCGTGTTCATGTCGATGGCGACGATCTGGCTGTAGGGCGGCTTGAAGATCGGGAGGCCACGCGGGCCCCTGAAGTCGCCGCGGTTGGCGACCGCCCACTCGGAGATCGTCGTGCCGGTCGTCATGATGTCGTCGGGCAGGTCGAGATCGACTCCCGGCGCGAGGTTCTCGGACCGGCATCCGCGGCGCGTCGAGACGAAGATGACGCCCGCCTCGGGATCGGCCGACGTGGGTCCGAAGATGTTCGTGGCGCCGCTCGGGCAGCTCACGAACGAGCGCAGCCCGTTCCAATCAGGCGGGATCGGAGGGTTGAAGATTGGCCCGAGCCGGTAGTGGCTCACGATCTCCTCGGCCTCGGCGCGGAGCTCCGGCGTGAAGTCGATGAGGTCGTCCACCGTGAGGCCCTGCATCTCGTACGCCGCGGGACGCGTCGGCATCGGCTGCGTGGGCGAGAGGTGCTCGCCGGGAATCACCGAGGCCGGGACCGGGCGCTCCTCGATGGGCCAGATCGGCTCACCCGTCTCGCGGTTCCAGGTGTACGCCCAGCCCTGCTTCGTAGTCTGCACGAGGATCGGCGTCGGCTCGCCATCCACCACGACGTCGAGCGCGATGGGCGCCGTCGGGTTGTCGAAGTTCCAGATGTCGTGGTGGACCGTCTGGAAGTGCCAGCGGCGCTCTCCCGTCTGCACGTCGAGCGCGATCACGCTCGTGCCGAAGAGACCGTCGCCCGGCCGGAAGCCGCCCCAGAAGTCGATCGTGGGTGGGTTGGTCGGGATGTAGACGAGGCCCAGCTCCGGATCCGCGGACATCGGCGCCCACGACGACACGTCGCCCACCGTCCGCCACGCGTCGTTCTCCCACGTGTCGTGCCCGAACTCCCCCGGCCTCGGGATCACGTGGAACTTCCACAGCTGCTCCCCCGTGCGCGCGTCGTACCCTAGGATGTCGCCCGGCGCGTTCTCGATGCGGGTCTGGTTGTAGCCCTGCTCGGCCGAGTTGCCGACCACCACCACGCCGTTCACCACGATGGGGGGTGACGAGCTCGTGATGTGCCCCAGCTCCCGGGGGATGCCGAAGTCGGGATCGTAGGCCGGCCCGTCCCACTCGAGCCAGGGATCCCAGTCGGCGATGACGTCCAGCATCAGATCCTGGACCCCCGTCTGCGGGAACTCCTCCAGCGGCACCGGCTCGCCCCAGTCCTCCAGTGGATGGCCCGTCTTGGCGTCGAGCGCCCAGAGGAAGAACGCCGGACTCGATATGTAGATGACTCCACGCCCATCGATCTCGCCGTACGCCACGCCCTTCCCGTACCCGTTCCGCATCCCCCGATCCCAGCGTGTCGTGTGCGGCTCGCGGAACGTCCAGATCGTCTCGCCCGTAGCCGGATCGATTGCCACGACCGTACGGCGGGTGCCGGCGACCGTGTACAGGAGGCCGTCCACGTAGATCGGTGTCGAGCGGGAGGTGGCTTCGGCGCGAGGGCCGAAGTTGTCACCGCGCCAGATCCAGGCGGTCTCGAGGGACTCGAAGTTGGTCGCGTCCAGCTGGTCGGCTTCGGTGTAGCGGGTGTGCGCGGCGTCTCCGCCGATGTAGGGCCAGGTTTGGGCGGCGAGGGGGGATGCCGTGCCCGCTATCAAGACCATCAGCAGGGTCGGGGTTCGCGGA
>JASFUR010000275.1:0-5161 GCA_050050215.1 Gemmatimonadota bacterium | reverse complement strand
GCTCCTCCTCCTCGGCGACGACCTCGGCCGGCTCTTCCTCGGTCGGCTCCTCTTCGGGCTCCTCCGGCTCGGCCTCGTCGGCAACCGGCTCGGCCTCCTCCTCCGCCTCGGGGCTTTCCACCTCGGCGACCTCGGACTCGGGTTCCGGCGCGGCCTCCTCATCCGGCTCGGCCTCCTCCTCCGCCTGGACCTCTTCCTCGGCCTCGGCGGTGGCGTCCTCTTCTTCCTCCGGCTCCGGCTCCGGCTCCGGCTTCACGTCGGCCTTGCGCCGACGCCGACGCCGCTTGCCCGACGATGGCGCGGCCTCCTCCAAGGCGGCGCGGATCGCCTCCGACGGATCCTTGTGACCCGCCCGACGCTCGCGCTCCACCTTCGCGAGAACCTTGGCCATCTGGCCATCGGTGATGGTCGCGTCCTCGTCGGAGACGGGAATACCCATCTGCCGGAGCAACGCGATCAGCGCCTCGGTATCGACCTTGAGGTCGTCTGCTAGCTCGAAGACCTGCATATCTGTTCCTACCTCTCTACAGCGACCGAGTCGTCCACGAGCAAGTCGCCCAGCTCCACCACCAGCTCCTCGGCGAGCGATGCATTCGTCACCGCCACGGCCGAGAGCGGGGCGAGACCGACCGCCGCGCCCAACGTTTCCCGATTCTCCACGTGTGCCGTGGGAATCGAGCACTCGTTCATCGTCCTTGCAATCTTGTCCAGCTGAACCGGAGACGCGTCCCCGGCGAGCAGCACCACGTGGGCCCGACCCGCGCGTATGGCGTGCCGCACCGCATCCGTTCCCGGCGCGACGGCTCCAGCGCGACGTGCGAGCCCCAAGAGCTGCATGATCCTATTCCTTCGAGTCATCCGACTCGTCCTCCGCCTCGGCAGCGACCGCTGCTCCTTCCTTCGAGTCGGACTCGGACTCGACGGCGGGGGCATCGCCTTCCTCCGCCTCGTCGGCTTCGTCCGAGGGCTCCTCGCCGTCCTCGGCGGCGCCTACGGCTTCGCTTTCGTCGTCCGCGGCCGTCTCCTCGTCCTCGGCTCCGGAGTCGGCCTTTTCGCCGTCCTCTCCAGCGGCCGCGGCGCCCTCACCCTCCACGACCGTGAGCTCGTCGATCAACACGAGCAAACGATCGGCGTCCTCCTCGCCGATCCCCTCTATGCCGAGGAAGTCCCGACGCTCGAGGTCGATGATCTGGAGGAAGGTGTCGAACCCCGCTTGTGAGAGCGCACCGAGCGTCGGCATCGGCAGGTCCAGCTCGGAAAGAGGGAAGTCCGCCGTCTCGTACTGGTCCTCCGCAGAGCTACTGAAGAGGGACATGTCGGCCCCCTTCTCCATCCACTCACGCGAGCCGTACAGATCGATCTGCCATCCGATGAGCTGCGATGCCAACCGGACGTTCTGGCCGTTGCGGCCGATCGCCAGCGAGAGCTGGTCCTCGTCCACGATCGCCGTGATGACCTGTCGCTCCGTGTCGCTCAGCACCTTCGACACACGGGCCGGAGCGAGCGCGCGCCTGGCGAACACCTCCGTGTCCGGATGCCAGGGCACGATGTCGATCCGCTCGCCGCCGAGCTCGGAGACCACGGCCTGCACCCGTGAGCCTTTCAGGCCCACGCATGCGCCTACCGGATCGATCGACTCGTCCCGGCTGTACACCGCGATCTTGGTACGACCTCCCACCTCACGAGCGATCTCGCGGATCTCGACGATGCCCTGGAAGATCTCCGGGACCTCGAGCTTGAAGAGCGCTGCCACGAAGAGCGGATCGGCCCTGGAGAGGATCAGGCGCGGCCCCTTCGGCGTCTCCTCGACCTTCTTGAGGACCGCCCGGATGGGGTCACCCTGCCGGAACCGCTCGCGGGGGTTCTGCTCCTTCCACGGGATGATGGCCTCGGCGTCGCGGGCACGATTGAGCATGACCACGAGCTTGCCGCGCTCGATCTGCTGGAGCTCGCCGGAGAGGAGCTCGCCGACCTCGTCTGCGAACTCGTCACGGATCCGGTCACGTTCGTTCTCCCGGACGCGCTGGACGATGCGCTGCTTCACCGCCATGACGGCATTGCGGCCGAACTCCTGGAAGGCGACCGGAATCTCCATCACGTCGCCGACCTCGAAGCCCTCGTCGTCCCACCGGGCCTCCTCCAGCGAGATCTCCGTGGCGGGGTCCTCGACCTCCTCCACGACACGGCGCAACACGACGATGTCGAACTCTCCCGTCGCATCGTCGATGTCGATCTCGGCGCGCACCGTGGGACCGTAGATACGCGCGAGCCCGGCGAGCATGCCGTCCTTTACCAGGTCGGTCATCTCCTCGTCCGAGAGACTCTTCGTAGCTGCGACGTCCCTGAAGGCCGCAACGATCTGTGCCGCGTTCGCCATCGTTATATCCTCACTGACCTTACTTCATGGTCACTTCCACTCGAAGACCAGGTTGACCCGCCGGATCTCCGATCTCGGCACATCCACCTCGTCACCACCCGCAAGCCGGAGCGCCACCGCCTCATCCTCCGAGCCGGCGTCGTGGAGCCCCATGAGCTCCCCCTCCAAGCGCGTCGCCCGGCCCGCGAGGACATCGTAGCCTACCACGGCCACCCGTTCCCCACGGAACCGTTCGAAGTCCCGCTGCCGCACCAGCGGGCGATCGACGCCCGGGGACGACACTTCCAGCACGTACCTCCGCGACAGCGCCTCGTGGGCGTCGAGCCACGGCTCCAGCCCCCGGCTCACCGTGGCGCATTCGTCCACGGTCACCCCACTGCCGGGCTTCGAGTCCGGCCGGTCGATCCGAAGCTTGAGAAGAGGCCGCTGCTTGCTTCCGGCCCAGCGGACATCCACCAACTCGAAACCCAGGTCTGCGACCCTGGCGTCGAGCTCCTCTTCAATCTCCGGTACGACCCGCATCAACCGGTCTCCTACAGCATACTGGGGCGCGCCACCGAGGTGGCGAACCCCAGACAACACCGAACAAAAAAGCGGGGGCGAACCGCTCCCCCACTTCGAAAAACGCCGCCGCACACAGCGGCCATTTACCGACTGCGGAATATAGGTGACGCTCCGGACGCGCTCAAGGCGCGCCCCCCGGCGCCGGGCATTGGCCGGACCCGCGAACCCCACGGCTGGCGCGGGATCAGGCCGTCTCCGTGCCCTCCTCCGGAGATTCCTCCTGGGAGCCTGCGTCCGCCGGCTGCTCCTGCTCGACCTCGAAGACACGCGCCTCGAGCGCCGAGACCCGGGCCGTCAGGGCCTGCACCGCGCCCTGAAGCGCCTCGAGCTCCCCGTGGCTCACGAAGTCCAGCCGATCCCGCGCTCCAGACGCGGCCGACTGTGCCTTGTCCATGGCCTCGCGCAGGAGCTCTTTTGCCCGGTCGGCCGACAAGTCACCGCGCTCGCGTGCTTCCCGAATCGACTCCTCCACGGTGTCCTTGAACGCGGACAGAATGCCGATTCCCGAGCGGATCCCGTCACCCATCCGTTCGCGGGTCCCCTTCGTATCGTTCGTGTCGTTCTGCTCTTTGCCTTCTTCCGTCATGTCTCCTCTTCCGGGTCTGCTGGAGAATCCGCCTCGAGCGCCTACGCCATGCCGCGCTAGAGGTCGCTCTCCTCGCGCCGTATGCGAGCCCCCAGGGCGACCAGGCGGTCGTCGATCGCCTCGTATCCCCGTTCGATCTGTCTGATGTTGTGGATCCTGCTCGTCCCTTCGGCCCCGAGCGCCGCGATGAGCAGGGCCATACCCGCCCGAATGTCGGGGCTCTCGACCACGCCACCCTGGAGGGGGCTCGGGCCCACGACCACGGCCCGGTGCGGATCGCATAGGATGATCGAAGCTCCGAGGGATACCAGCTTGTCCGTGAAGTACATGCGGGACTCGAACATCTTCTCGTGGATGAGCACCGTGCCGTGGCACTGCGTCGCCGCCACGAGCGCGATCGACGTCAGGTCCGCCGGGAAGGCCGGCCACGGGCCGTCGTCGATCTTGGGCACCTGCCCGAAGGCATCCTGCCGGACGCGGTGCTCCTCCGAGCCCTTCACGAAGAGGTCGGAGCCGCGCACTTCGCAGTCGATGCCGAGCCGCTCGAACCCGATCAGCGTGGAGTCCAGGTGCTCGACCGGCGCGTCCTCGATGGTGATGTCGCTTCCGGTCACGGCCGCAAGCCCAATGAACGACCCCGTCTCGATATGATCCGAGCCGACGCGGAAGCGCGTTCCCGACAGCTCCTCGACCCCCTCGATCTCGAGCACATGCGTGCCGATGCCGGAGATGCGGCCGCCCATGGCGTTCAGGAGGTTGCAGAGGTCCTGGACGTGTGGTTCGGCGGCGGCGTTGCGCAGCGTGGTATGGCCGCGTGAGCGCACCGCCGCCATCACCGCGTTCTCCGTGCCGGTCACCGAAGGCTCGTCGAGGAACAGGTCGGTCCCGGTCAGGCCGTCGGCCTCGAGGGTGAATCCCTGGTCCAGCGACACGGTCGCACCGAGCGCCTCGAAGGCCAGGAAGTGCGTGTCCATGCGCCGACGCCCGATCACGTCGCCTCCGGGGGGCGGCAGCCTCACGCTACCGAACCGCGCCAGGAGGGGGCCTGCCAGCAGGACGGACGCACGGATCTCCTTCGCGAGCCCGGAGTCGATGGCGTCCGTGTTTACGTCGGCCGCGTCGATCGTGACCTCGTTTTCGGAGGTCCAATCGACGCTCGCCCCCATCGACGAGAGGATGGCGAGGAAGACCTCGACGTCCCGGATGCGTGGCACGTTCTCGAGCACCACCGGCTCCGACGTGAGCACGGCGGCGGCGATGCACGGAAGAGCGGCGTTCTTGTTTCCGGCGGGACGGATCCGGCCCTCTAGCCGGTGGCCGCCCTCGACCACGAAGGTCCCCATGGTATCCGCGAATCCGGTGTTTGAGATGTGGGACCGGACGGGTGTGGAGGGCCCGGCCGCGGGGCCCCGAACATAGGCGAGGGCGTCACCACCCAGCAACCGACCCACTCCCACCTCCCTTTCCTCTCCGGGACCCCGACTCACCCTCCAAAAGACACACCTCGTTCATTGCACGATGCGTGCCGGAACGCCTTGCTCGGCCTTCCCGCCGTACCTAACGTTCGCCGTCCTCCACCATCCCACTCCGCCCTGGGCCGACCCGATGCGCCTGAGCGACTTTCTCCGCCCCGA
>JASFUR010000274.1:0-5162 GCA_050050215.1 Gemmatimonadota bacterium | reverse complement strand
ATCGTATTCAGCCTGGCCATGCGGATCGTGCTCTTCCCGCTGAACCACAAGGCGATGAAGGCGAATCTGCGGAACATGGCCGTGCAGCCGCTGGTGGCGGACGTGCAGAAGCGGTACAAGGACAATCCGGAGAAGCTGCAGAAGGAGATGGTGCGGCTCTACAAGGAGCACGGGTTCAACCCGCTCGCCGGGTGTTTGCCGATGCTGCTGCCCTGGCCGATCCTGGTGTCGCTCTTCTTCGTGTTCCAGAACACGATCGGGCTGCGGGCCGTGCCGTTCCTGTGGCTGCCGGATCTGTCCGCGCACGACCCGTACTACATCCTGCCGGTTGCGCTGGCGATTTCGATGTTCCTCATGCAGTGGGTGGGCCTGAGGTCGCTGGATCAGCCGAATCCGCAGATGAAGATGATGATGTACTTCATGCCGGTGATGATGCTCTTCATCTTCATGCGGCTGCCGAGCGGGCTGAACCTGTACTACGCGACCACGAACGTCGCGATGATTCCGCAGCAGGTGTGGATCGCGAACGAGCGGAAGAAGGTCAGAGGCAGGCCCCCGCCGAAGCTCTCGGACGACTAGAACGGGAGCACCGCGGCGTGGAGATCGATACGATCGCCTCGGTGTCGACGGCTCCCGGGGTGGGGGCCATCGCCGTCATCCGCCTGTCGGGTCCGCAGGCGCTGGAAGTGCTCGAGGGTCTGACGCCTCGGGAGAGCCGGGCCCCGGAGAGCCGCAGGGCCACGCTGCTCGAGCTTCGCGATCCCGAAGACGGCGAGCTGCTGGACCGAGCCGTCGTCACGGTCTTCCGGGAGCCCGCCAGCTACACCGGGGAAGACATGGTGGAGCTTTCGTGCCACGGGGGACGATTGGTTCCCGATCTCGTGCTCGACGCCTGCGTTCGTGCGGGCGCCCGGCGTGCCGAGCCCGGGGAGTTCACCCGACGAGCGTACCTTCGCGGGAAGCTCGATCTGGTCCAGGTGGAGGCCGTCGCCGACCTCATCGATGCACGCAGTCGAGCGCTCCATCGGGCCGCGCTCGGCCAGCTGGACCGAGGCTTATCCGCGAGGATCGGCGAGCTGCGGGACGCGCTGGTGGGGCTCGAGGCAGTGCTGGCGCATCATATCGACTTCCCGGAGGAGGACGACGCGCCGGTGCCGGTGGAGGATATCGGCCGGCGCGCGGAAGGGCTCGTGCGCGATCTCGATCAGCTGCTCGCGACGGCGCCGGAGGGCGAGCTGCTGCGCGAGGGGGCCGTGACGGTTCTGGCTGGCCGGCCGAACGTCGGGAAATCGTCGCTGTTCAATGCACTGGCGGGGGAGGAGCGGGCGATCGTCACGGAGATCGCCGGGACGACGAGGGACGCGCTCGAGGTGGTGGTGCAGCTCGGGGGCTTCCCGTTCCGGCTGGTCGACACCGCAGGTCTGCGCGAGGCGGGCGAGACGGTCGAACGGATCGGGATCGAGGTGACGCATCGGTATCTCGGCAAGGCGGATCTCGTGCTGTTTTGCGTCAGCTCGGCGGAGGAACTCTCTTCGGATGAGGAGGCGTTCCTGGACAGGCTTCCGGATGTGCCGGTGGTGCTCGTGGAGACGAAGGTCGATCTCACGCCGGCTGCGGAGCCCCTGCTGGCCGCCGAGGGTGCCGTGACGGCGGAGGTCGGGGCGGTGGAGCGGGCCGGTGGGGCATCGGGGGGCACGCATGCGCACAAGCTGCGGCTCTCCGCGCGCACCGGGCAGGGGCTGGATCAGCTGCGGCAGCTGCTTCCGGAGCTGGTGTACTCGGCAGTGGTTTCCGTCGGGACGGACGTGCCGGTACTGACTCGGCGCCGACATGCTCGTGGCTTGGAGCGTGCTCGGGAAGAAGTCGGGGCCTTCCGGCGGGGGCTGGAAGAGGGTTTGCCACCGGAGGTGGCGGCGGCACATCTGCTGCCGGCGAAGACGGCGCTGGAGGAGATTCTGGGTGTGATCTCGGTGGAGGACGTATTGGACGCGGTATTCGCGGAATTCTGTGTGGGGAAGTGAGACGATGACCGAGGATGGCGAAGAGATGGCCCGACGCGCCTTCCGGGTGGTGGGGCGCGTGCAGGGCGTGGGCTTCCGTTGGTGGACGCGACGGACGGCGCAGGAGTTGGGACTGGGGGGCTGGGTGCGGAACGAGGTCGACGGCTCGGTGGTGGTGCACGGGGTCGGGTCGGCCGGGGCACTGGAACGTCTGGCCGAGGCCCTGGAGGACGGACCGGCGTCGGCCCGCGTGGACACGGTCCAGGAGATCACGCCCGGGGGCGCGCTCGTCACCGGTGAGTTCCGGATCGAGGCGTGAGAATGGAGAGTAGGCTGCGGCATGCGTAGGGCGTACGGAGTCGTGGTCGTGGGCGGTGGACACGCCGGGACCGAGGCGGCTGCCGCATCTGCCCGGGCCGGGGTGTCGACGCTGCTGGTGACGCCGGACCTGACGCGGGTCGGTCAGATGAGCTGCAACCCCGCGATCGGGGGCGTGGCGAAGGGAGTGGTGGCGCGCGAGGTTGCTGCCCTGGGCGGGGTGATGGGTGCGGCAACCGACGGCTCGCGGATTCAGTTCAGAATGCTGAACCGGTCGAAGGGGCCGGCAGTGTGGGGACCGCGGGCGCAGTGCGACCGGGCGCTCTATCCACTGATGGTGCGCAGGGCGCTCGACGAGCTGGAGCACCTCGATCTCTTCCAGGACATGGTGAGCGCGCTGCTCGTGGAAGACGGCCGGGCGCGTGGAGTCAGGACGCGCGGCGGGATCACGTTCGAGGCCGAGACGGTGGTCGTGACCGCGGGGACCTTTCTCCGCGGGCGCATCCACGTGGGCGGTGAGGCGGGCGAGGCCGCGGGGCGCGCGGGCGAGGCGCCATCGGTGGAGCTCGCGGAGGGCCTGGAGGGGCTCGGGCTGGAAGTGGCCAGGTTCAAGACGGGCACGCCGCCTCGGATCGACGGCCGGACCGTCGACTTCGCCCGGACGGAGCGGCAGGACGGCGAGGATTTGGAATACAGGTTCTCGATTTACACGCGAGAGCGGATTCCGGAGCAGCGGCCGTGCTGGATCACGTGGGGCGGGGAGGATCTCAAGGACGTGGTGCGGGAGAACCTTCGGAAGAGCGCGCTCTACGGCGGGGAGATCTCCGGTCGGGGACCGCGATACTGCCCGTCGATCGAAGACAAGATCGTGCGGTTCCCCTTGGCTCCGCGGCATCAGGTCTTCCTGGAGCCCGAGGGCCTGCACACCAGCGAGCTCTACGTGAACGGGCTCTCCACGTCCCTGCCGGCCGACGTTCAGTTGGCCTTCCTCAGGACGGTGCCGGGCCTGGAAGATGCCGTCATGACGAAAGTGGGATATGCGATCGAATACGACTACTTCCCACCGCACCAGCTGCGGCACACGCTCGAGGTGAAGGCGGTCGAGGGGCTGTACTTCGCCGGTCAGATCAATGGGACCACGGGGTACGAAGAGGCGGCCGGTCAGGGCGTGGTGGCCGGGGCGAACGCCGCCCTGCGGGTACGGGGAGACGAGCCGTGGGTACTCGGGCGGGACGAGGCGTACATCGGCGTGCTCATCGACGACCTGGTGACGCGGGGTGTGGACGAGCCGTACCGGCTCTTCACCTCGAGGGCGGAGTTCCGACTTCTGTTGCGCCAAGACAATGCTGCGCGGCGTCTGGGGACCATGGCGCGGGACCGGGGACTCCTGACGGCGAGGCAGGAGGAGATGCTCGAGCATCGGTTGCAGGAGGAGGCGCGGGTGCTCAGGTGGTTCAGGAAGACCGCGCTGGCCCCCGACCAGGTGAGGGGAGCGCTCGAGGAGGCCGGATCCTCGGCCACGGCGGGATCAGTCCGGGCGGTGGATCTGTTGAAGCGGCCGGGCGTGGACGCGCGGGTGCTCCTGGAGGCGGCGGGAGAGGACATCGAGGCGAGCGAAGACATCGTGGCCGCCGTGCAGGTGGAGCTGAAGTACGAGGGATACGTTCAGCGCGAGAGGGAGCGGGCCGAGCGAATCAGGGGGCAGGCGGACTTCAAGCTCCCTGAGGAGCTGCCCTACGGGGAGTTCGCCACTTTGTCGTTCGAGTCGCGGGAGAAGCTCGGGCGGGTGAAGCCTGCGAGCCTGGCGCACGCGGCGCGGATCCCCGGAGTGTCTCCGGCAGACCTGCAGAACCTCATCCTCGAGGTGCGGCGGTGGCGGCGTAGGCCGGAGGGAGCGGGATCGGCCGGGTGAGCGCACCCTGTTTCACGTGAAACAGGTAGGCTGAGGGAAGATTCACGAAGAGCGAATGTTTCACGTGAAACAATCCCGTTCGTGGAATCGAGCGCCTCTCCCGACGCGAGGAAGGCTCCGCAACTCATCCCCGCGTCCCGAAGGGCGCGTCCCCAAGGGCGCGTCCCAATCCGCTCACTTCATTCCGGGAGCGAGCGAAAAGCCACGCTCGCCATCCCCGGTCTGCGTCCCTCACGTCCTCAGGTAGGGACGCTTCTGGGTCGCTCCGCCAGACGGGCGGGGCGCGACATCGCTACCGCCGCTGCAACTCGAAGTGTGCGTCCACGGTCTCGGGCGTTCCGTCCGAATTGATGTCGAACTCCGCCGTACCGTCCAGGACGAGATAGTCGTCGGACTGGAACTCGTAGTCCGAAGTGGCGGCCGGCTGGCCCGGCGGCTGGGTGGGTGTGAGCGTCAACGTCGAGCCGCTCACGCTCAACTGTCCAATCTCGACAGCCGGGGAACCGAAGGCCTCGAGCGTCGCCGTGTACAGTCCGCTCGGCTCCACCGTGATGAAGAAGGAGCCCCCGCTCTCGAGGATGTCGGCGGTGACCACCCCGTTCGAGAGGGTGAGGACGGTCGCATCCCACGTCCCCACGAAGGGCGCTACCGCCGGATCGACGTCGGTCCCGGACTCACTTCCGCAGGCCGCCACCCCCACCGACATCACTATATAGAGCACCGCCGTCGCCGCTCGCCGTGCTCGTCGCGCCATGATCACCCTCATTTCGAGACCTCCCCCGGAACGTCGCCTGGTCGGCCGACTTTGCGCGCGCGCAGTGGCCGAATCAGGCCAAAGCTCCATTCGCTCGTGGGCCCGGTCAAGCACTTCGTGCGGAGTCGGGTAGTAAGCGTGCTGTTCCCGTCGGCGAGCCCTTCGGTATATTGGCCCA
>JASFUR010000273.1:0-5168 GCA_050050215.1 Gemmatimonadota bacterium | reverse complement strand
TCCGCCACGTCCAGCAGCAGCTCCGCGGCCGCGCCGATCTCGACCCACAGTGCGTCGTCCTCGACCCACGCCTCCGATCCCGACTCCCGGGAGCCCCCGAAGAAGTGGCGCTCGCCCGGCGCTTCTCCGGCCAGTTCCGCGACCGCCTCGTCACCCACCGGCAGCACCCATTGGCTTCCCGGCTCGGCGTTGGCGAAGAGGCGGGCCTTGTCGGCGAAGTACGCCTCGACGTCCGGGTAGTAGTCGAGGTGGTCGGGAGACAGGTTCGTAACCACGCCGACGTCCGGACGAAACGTCTCCACGCCGGCCAGCTGAAACGAGCTCATCTCGAGCACGTACCAGTCCGGGACCTCGTCGAGCAGGGCGAGGTCGGACGCCGTCGGCGCCAATCCTCCCCCGACGTTGCCGCCGGCAGCCGCGCGCATCCCCGCCTCCCGAAGGAGGTGGGTGATGAGCAGCGTAGTGGTCGTCTTCCCATTGGTCCCCGTGACCGCGATCAGTTGACCCGAGTAGAACCGAACGGCGAGCTCGGGCTCGCTGATCCACCGGACACCGCGCTCACGGAGTGCTCGGAGCACTGGAGCGTCCGGTGGGATTCCGGGACTGACCACGACGATCCCGGCGCGTGCAACCCGGTCGAGGTCGTGTCCTCCCAGCTCGACCGCGATCCCGGAGGACCGGAGGTCGGCTGCACGAGCTGCAGTTGAGGCCTGAGTGCTCGAATCCGAGACATAAACGTCTCCTCCCTTAGCGAAGGCCAGGCGGGCAGCGGCGACGCCGCTGACACCGAGGCCGATGACAGCCACACTCTTTCCATCCAAGCGCTCCATGCCCCGTTACCGAACACATGCGCGCATTATATCCGCTCACCTGATCTTCAACGTGGAGACCGCGAGCATCGCGAACAGGACGCCGAGGATCCAAAACCGCACGACCACCTTCGTCTCGGGCCAGCCGAGCTGCTCGAAATGGTGGTGGATCGGGGCCATCCTGAAGATCCGACGGCCCTCTCCGAAGCGGCGTCGGGTGTACTTGAACCACAGGACCTGCAGCGCGACCGAGAGCGTCTCCATGACGAAGACACCGCCCACGATGACGAGCAGGAACTCGGCCTTGAGCAGGATCGCCATCACGCCGAGCGCGCCCCCGAGCGCGAGTGATCCCGTGTCGCCCATGAAGACCTGCGCCGGGTGCGCGTTGAACCAGAGGAAGCCGATGGCGGCTCCGGCCAGCGCGACCGCGAAGATCGTGAGCTCCCCCGCTCCGGGGAGGTAGAAGAAGCCCAGGTAGCTCGACGTGTCCGTGCGGCCCGCGATGTAGGCGAACACCCCCAGCGTGGCCGCGGAGATCGCGGTCAGGCCGGAGGCCAGGCCGTCGAGCCCGTCGGTCAGGTTCACCGCGTTCGACGAGCCCGACACGACGGCGCCCGTGAAGAGCACGAAGATCGGAGCGGCGAAGACGGCGGCGTACTCCGAGAAGAACGGCACCGTCGTCCACGTCGTCGGGTGCGGGGAGATGGGCCTCCAGAGAAGGAAGGCGCCCAACGCCAACCCGAAGGTCCACTGGCCGACCATCTTGTACCGTGCGACGAGCCCGCGCGTCTTGCCCTGGACCACCTTGAGGTAGTCGTCCAGGAAGCCGATCGCGCCCATCCAGACGAGCGAGATCAGCGCGACGATCGTGTACGGGTTCGTGAGCTCCGCCCACAGGAGCGTCGATACGCCCGCCGCGAGGATGATGATGACGCCGCCCATGGTCGGCGTCCCCGCCTTGTCCAGATGCGTGTCGGGGCCCGCCTCGCGCACGACCTGACCGACGCTGGCCGCCTGCAGCTTGCGGATCACGACGGGTCCGAGCGCGAACGCGATGAGCAGCGAGGTCACCACGGCGCCCGCGGCCCTGAACGTGATGTACACGAACACGTTGAAGACCGTGTTCACGTCGACCAGGCGGGGAAGCAGATGGTACAGCATCTAGAAGTCCCGCTCGATCAAAGGGAGGATCCCCTCGAGCGCGACACCGCGTGAGGCCTTGAGAAGGACGACTTCGTCGCCGGCGAGTCGCTCCCGAAGGAGCGGGTATGCCTCGTGCCAGTCCTCGGCCACGATCAGCCGGGACGCGTCCGTCCCGGAAATCTTGCGGGCCGCCACCCCGAACGCACCCGTCGCGACGATCAGATCGATATCCCTGGAGAGGGCGTCGCGCAGGACGTCGCCGTGCAGGCGGCACGACTCGTCACCGAGCTCGAGCATGGAGCCGAGGACGGCCACCCGCCGCGTCGCGGCGCCCTGTCCCTCGAGCACGTCGAGCGCGGCCCTCACACTCTGGGGATTGGCGTTATAGCAGTCGACGATGACCGTGAGCGATCCGACCCGACGCACCTCGCCCCGGAGCGGGTTGGTCTGGGCTCCGACGAGACCCCGAACGGCATCCTTGGGCGAAACGCCGAGCAGGTCCGCGATCGCGAGGGCGATCATGGCGTCCGTGACGGCGTGCTTGCCGGCCAAAGGCATCACGACCGTCTGGTCCCGCCACCGGAACTCGTAGCTGCCGAAGACGTCGACCTCGGCCTCCTGAGGCCGGAGCTCCGGGTCGGCCCGCACGCCCCAGCCCGCGACGCGTAGCCGCGGACAGAACGCCCGTGCCTGCGTGACCAGCTGCGGAGGCTCGTCGCCGACCACGCAGCGGCCGCCGTCCGCGAGGCCCCGTAGGAGGTCCAGCTTCTCGTGCAACACGCCCTCGAAGGATCCGAGCTTCTCCAGGTGGGCTTCGCCGACCGTGGTGACCACTCCGATGTCCGGCCTGGCGATCTGCGCCAGGATCCGGATCTCGCCAGGCTCGTTCGTGCCCATCTCCAGCACGACGGCTTCCGCTTCCTCCGGCGCGTCGAGAAGCGTCAACGGCAGGCCGATCCTGTTGTTGTAGTTGCCGCGCGTCGCATGCACCTGCTTCGTGGAGCTCAGAGCCGCCGCGGTCAGATCCTTCGTGGTGGTCTTCCCCGAGGAGCCCGTGATGGCGACGACCGGCGCGTTCAGACGACGACGCCTGTACGCTGCCAGCGCGCCGAGGGCGACGAGCGTGTCGTCGACCGGGTAGAGCTTCACGTCCGTCTCGCTCGTGGGCTCGCGCGACACGACGACGCCACGCGCTCCCTTGGACGTCGCGTCGGCCACGAAGTCGTGCCCGTCGAAGCGGTCGCCGACGAGCGCGACGTACAGCTGGCCCTCCTCGACCGAGCGGGAGTCCGTGCAGACTCCCGTGTATGCCACGTTCGGATCGGCCCGGTTCGTCTTCAGGCCCAGAGCCCGCCTCACCTCGGCATCCGTCCAGGGAAACCCGGTCATGCGGACCCCATCGCCCTGAGGCAGTCTGCGACGATCTTCCGCTCGTCGAAGGGACGCTTCTCGGTTCCGACGATCTGGTAGGTCTCGTGCCCCTTCCCCGCCAGCACGACCGTGTCGCCGGGCCGGGCGATCCCGAGCGCCCTCTCGATTGCCTCCTTGCGATCGACGATCCGCTCGTGCTCCGCCCCTTCGAGTCCGATCGCCAAGTCGTCCAGGATCCGCTCCGGATCCTCCGTGCGGGGGTTGTCCGACGTCAGGACGACGATGTCCGCCACGCGGCGGACCGCCTCGGCCATGGGGCGGCGCTTGGTCCGGTCACGATCGCCCCCGGCCCCGAACACCACGATGAGTCGCCCGCTCGTGAGCGGCTTCACGGCGGAGAGCGCGCTGGCCAACGCGTCCGGCGTGTGGGCGAAGTCGATGAGCACCGGGAACGGGGACGCGGCCACGGCCTCGAGGCGGCCCGTCACCTGCGGTGCGGTCGCCAGCCGCGCGACGACGACGTCCAGATCGATGCCGGCCGCCAGAGCCGCTGCAGCAGCTGCGAGCGCGTTCTCCACGTTGTAGCGCCCGAGAAGAGGCATCGCCACGCGCCGCTCCTGCCCGTCGACGGCCAGCGTGAAGCGTGCTCCGGCCGCGTCGAGGTCCAGGTCGGATGCCGTGAGGTCCGCCTGAGCCTCCACACCGAAGGAGCGGAGCGTGCGACCACCGACGTCCAGGCGGCTCCAGGCCGGCTCGTCGCGGTTGACCACGACGGTGCCGGAGGGAGTCACGAGCTCGACGAGCCTGGCCTTGGCGGCGAAGTACTCGTCCAGGTCTCCGTGATAATCCAGGTGGTCCTGAGTGAGATTCGTAAAGACCGCGATGTCGAACGCGATCCCATCCAGTCGCTTCTGGGCCAGCGCGTGCGACGACGCCTCCATGACGACCGCGCCCATACCACCGTCGACCAGCTCGCGGAGCCATATGGCGACCTGCACCGGGCCGGGCGTCGTGAGGCCGGCCGTGCCGGCCCGGACCCCGCCGCGCTCCGTCAGCCCGAGGGTGCCGACGACCGCGGTCGGGATGGTCGGCTCGAGGAGATGACGAATCAGCGCAGAGGTGGTCGTCTTCCCGTTCGTCCCGGTCACACCCACCGTGAGCAGCTCGGTGCTCGGGGAGCCCATGACGAAGTGCGCCGCGACCGCCGCCGCACGCCGTCCGTCCGAGACGACGAGCTGTGGGATGTCGACGTGGACCGGGTGCTCGACCAGCGCGGCGGATGCACCGTGGGTGGCCGCTTCACGCACGAAGTCGTGCGCGTCCGAGGCGGTTCCCTTCCATGCCACGAACAGGTCGCCCGAACGAGCCTTCCTCGAGTCCTGACACACACCCGTCAGGGCCACGTCGGCGGAGCTGCGGGTGTCGATGAGGAGGTCGGCCGACCGTAGGACGTCGCCCACCGCGTCCAGGGAGGTCACGGCCGGGCCCGTCATTGTCCGCTCGCTACGAGCCGAAGGTTGATCGTGTCACCCGGGAGCACGCGCGTGCCGGCCGGTGGACGCATCGTCCGGATGTCACCGAAGCCGACCGGCACGACTCTCAGACCGAGCGCGTGGAGGCGACGGACTGCGACCCGCGTCGGCAACCCGGTGACGTCCGGAAGCGTGAGGCCGGCTGAGGGATCCGTCGGACCTGCCACCACTGCCGGCGGTGAGGGCATCGCCCTCGTCACGAACGCCGTGACGACCTGCTGGGGCATGGCGACCGGCTCGTGGCGGGCCCGGATGAGCGCGGCCCGATCGAGCGGGGTCGCCCGGGCGGCGAGCGCCGCCTCCAGCGTCG
>JASFUR010000272.1:0-5186 GCA_050050215.1 Gemmatimonadota bacterium | reverse complement strand
ACGCCCTGGATGTTGAATACGCGCTCGATGAGGAAGCTCCCCGTCACGAAGATCCCGAGCAGCCCTCCCACCGTCGTCGCCATCGGGATGAGCGAGTTGCGGAGCGCATGCACGAAGATCGCCCGGCGCCAGGTGAGCCCTTTCGCGAGCGCGGTCTTCACGTAGTCGGCGCTCATGTTCTCGATCAGGCTGTTCTTCATGAGCATCGTCGTCACCGCGAACGAGCCCGCCAGATACGCGATGAGTGGCAGGATCGAGTGATAGACCACGTCCCAGGCGTGCTGCAGAAACGGGAGCTCGGACGCGTCCGACGACTGGAAGCCGCCGAGCGGGAAGATCTGGTAGTGGACCGAGAACAGGTTGCTCATCACGGCGCCGAGCGCGAAGCCCGGAATCGCATAGCCCACGAAGATCAGGATCGAGGAGAGGTTGTCGACCTGCGTGCGGTGTTTGATCGCCTTCAGGATCCCCAGCGGAATGCAGATCGCGTAGGTGAAGAAGGCCGTGACGAGCCCGTAGTAGATCGACACCGGGAGCCGATCGGCGATCACGTCGATCACCGGCTCGCTGTACCGGAACGAATTGCCCAGGTCCAGCTGGAGCGTGTTCCAGAGCCAGGAGCCGTACGCGACCGGGAGCGGCTCGTCGAAGCCGTAGTACTCGTTCAGCAACGCGAGCTGATCGTCGGGTATGACGAGCTGGTTCGAGCCGGAGCTCGCGCCGGCGATCTCGCCGCCGCCGCCCGCTCCCGCGAGCTGCATTCGCAGCTGGTCGATTTGTCCGCCCGGGACGAACTGGCAGAGGAGGAAGGTGGCGAACGTGATCCCGATGAACGTTGGGATCATGAGAAGCAGGCGTCGGAGGACATAGTCCCTCAGCGCTTCTCCGCGGGTCTTCACTCGGTTGTCGTCCTCGGGGTGGGGGTAGCGACCCGAAACGTGTCGGACCGGCGGGGGGGCTGACAAGGCTGGCGTGCCGAGTGTCCTCGGCGTACGACGCGGTCGAGGAGGGGACGAAGGGCTCGGATGAGCCGGGGTACGGACGGAGCGTGCTAGCGGCCGGGCTCCTGGTCGAAGAGCGGTAGTCTCCACGCCACCGAGACGACGGCGTAGTGCAGCCACGCGAACGAGTAGACCTCCTCGACGTCGGCGCCGCCCTCGAGCGTGCGATATCCGGCGCGGAGCGACCACCGGTCGTTCGGTTCGTACGCCAGCTTCAGCGATGCGTCGATGGCGCGGCCGGGCCCTCCGGCGAGCCCGTCGGCGTCCAGGGCGAGGCGCCAGCGCGGGGACGGCCGCCAATCCCCGGCCAGGTGCAGGAGCGGGACGAAGCCCAGATCGTCCTTGCGGCTGCTCGTCGCGCCCTGTGACAGGGCGACCGTCGCGTCCCGTAGTTTGGCCGTGAACCCGACCCACGCCGCCGTTCGAGCGCCCGCGTGCACCTGCCGCCGGTAGGACAGGCGATAGGAGTTGAAGGTGTAGGTGGCTTCGAGGGGTGTGCCCCCGGCGTAGCTGGCGCCCGCGAAGCTCAGGGGTCCGCCGGGCGTGCCCGTCTCGGTGATCGAGAAGGGGGCGACGAGGAGCCGAAGGTCGTTCCGGTCAGAGAAGTGCCACGTGACGTACACGCGCCCCACCGCCCACGGACCTGTGCCGGCGAGGTCGGCGAGCGAGAAGCGAGTGGCGGTCCCGTCGTTCGGGATCTCGACGTCGTTGTAACTCTGCCACACCGCTCCCCCTTCGAGTTCGATCTCGAACGCCCCAGCCTGGGCGGAGGCCGCCGTGGGGTGGGTCACCGTGAGCAGGCAGGCCACGACGAACGTGGCGATGCGGGGCATCTCGGGCTTCATGGAAAACGACTCCTGGGATTGCGTGTCTATGCATTGTACAAAAATAATCTTAGACAGACCATAGACAAGCTCTCGACAAATCGACATTATGGGGTGCCGTCGACGCTTCTCGCCACGCATGGCCAACCGATCCGATGCCCGACAAACCCGATTCCGCGACACCCCGTCCTGCGGGTGCCGACACTCCGGCTCGTCGCTCTCCCGAGGGCGTCCCGGAGACCGCCGAGGCCATTCGGAAGAGGCCGCGACTGCATTTCACGTATCTGATGCTGGCTGTGCTCGGCGTCATTCTCATCCACGACGTATGGGTGGGCGCGACCTCCGCCAGCCAGATCCCGTTCAGCGAGTTCCAGGCTTTGCTTCGCGACGGTCAGGTGGCCGAGGTCGTCGTTCAGGGCGAAACGATCCGTGGCTCGACGGTCGAACCGATGGAAGACGGATCGGTACGGTTCGTGACGAACCGGGTCGACGAGGGCCTCGCGTCGCTCCTGGAGGAGCAGGGCGTCGTGTACTCGAGTCGCCCGGAGAGCGTTCTGCTGCCCATGCTGCTGTCGTGGCTCCTCCCCATTGGGCTGTTCGTCGCGCTGTGGTTCTTCGTGATCCGACGCATGGCGGACCGAGTCCGCCAGGGCGGGGGCAACATGCTCTCCATCGGCAAGAGCAACGCGAAGGTCTACGTGGAGACCGACACCCGAGTCTCGTTCGATGACGTGGCGGGTGTCGAGGAGGCCAAGGACGAGCTTCGCGAGGTGGTCGACTTCCTGCGCGCCCCGGAGGACTACGGGAGGCTCGGGGCGCGCATGCCGAAGGGCATTCTGCTGGTGGGTCCGCCGGGGACCGGGAAGACCCTGCTTGCGCGGGCGGTCGCCGGAGAGGCAGGCGTTCCGTTCTTCTCGATCAGCGGGTCGGAGTTCGTGGAGATGTTCGTCGGGGTGGGCGCCGCTCGGGTGCGGGACCTCTTCGAGAGGGCAGCGGACCAGGCGCCCTGCATCATCTTCATCGACGAGCTCGACGCGCTCGGCAAGGCGAGGAACTCCCAGGGGGGCTTCGGCGGCCACGACGAGAAGGAGCAGACCCTCAATCAGCTCCTGGTCGAGCTCGACGGGTTCGACACCCGCTCGGGCATCGTGCTGCTCGCTGCGACGAACCGTCCGGAGATCCTCGACGCGGCGCTCCTGCGTGCCGGGCGCTTCGACCGCCAGGTTCTCGTCGACCGACCGGATCGGGTCGGGCGAGTCGCGATCCTGCAGGTCCACCTCCGACACGTGGAGCTGGACCGGGACGTCGAGCCGGAGCAAGTCGCGGCGCTGACACCGGGCTTTACGGGCGCCGATCTCGCGAACCTGGTCAACGAGGCTGCGCTCGTCGCCACCCGTCGTCGCGCGGAGCGCGTCGCGATGGAGGACTTCACGGCGGCGATCGAACGGATCGTGGCCGGGCTCGAGAAGCGGAACCGGCTCATCAATCCTCGCGAGCGAGAGATCGTCGCCTACCACGAGATGGGCCACGCGCTCATCGCCGCGGCGTTGCCAGGGGCGGATCCGGTCCACAAGGTCTCGATCATCCCCAGGGGGATCGGAGCCCTCGGCTACACGCTCCAGCGCCCCACGGAGGATCGGTACTTGATGACCCGCGACGAGATGGAGACGCGTCTGGCGATCCTCCAGGGCGGTCGAGCCGCCGAGCTCGTCGTCTTCGGCCACTACTCCACCGGAGCGTCGGACGATCTGGCGCGCGCGACCGAGATCGCACGGGACATGGTGACGAGATACGCCATGCTCCCCGAGCTGGGCAGTGCCTCGTACACGAATCCGTCGTCCGGCTTCCTCGGCGGACCCGACGGCTTCGGGCCGCGGGCCTACAGCGAGGCCACCGCCCGCGAGATCGACCTGGCGGTCCGGAGCATCGTCGGCGGCTCGTTCGAGCGCGCCCAGGAGATCCTGAGCCGGAACCGCACGTTGCTCGAGGAGAGCTCGCGCGCGCTCCTGGGGCAGGAGACGCTCGACGAGCAGGATCTGCGTGGGTTCTTCGAGCGGGTGAAGCCCGTGAACTTCCACGCCGAGCCCGGAGATGCGTCGACGGACGAGCCGCGGGGCCCGTGCGCCGTGAGCTCGACGATGGCACGATGACCTGCTCGAGATCGAGCTCGCCGTCGATCTTCGGCACGACGCATCGCATCTACCAGTGTACGGGGCCGGTCGTGAGAGTCGGGCCACAGGGCCGCCCGCACGTGAACCCCGTCGCGGCGGCCCGGGTCACGCGGGTGGCGTGGAGCGATCCTGGTCGCGAGCTCCGTCGGTGGCGCCCGGGC
Source organism: Gemmatimonadota bacterium (assembly GCA_050050215.1). GTDB lineage: Bacteria > Gemmatimonadota > Gemmatimonadetes > Longimicrobiales > Gaopeijiaceae > UBA2982. The sequence continues at coordinate 1,029 of JASFUR010000272.1, read as the reverse complement.
AGGGCCGTTCCGTGCGTGACGCCGAGATCTCGAAATGCAGGTCGACGTCGTTCGAGACCTTGACCAGCCCCACCCGCGACTCGGGCTCGATCCCGAAGTCCCGAAGCTGAATCCGAAGGACCCCGCTCAGGACCATGGGTCCGTCTTCCGTGCGCCGCACGTCGACGGGGAGCTCGAAGTCCCTCGAGGTGTCTCGGATGGTGATCGTTCCCTCCACCGCCACCCGTTCCGCGTCGTCCGCGTCGGCGGCTTCCGTGCCGTGGAGCTCCAGGCGGATCTCCGGGAACTCGCTGGCGTCCAGGTTCGTCGAGCCCAGCATGCGCTCCTGGATGTCCTCCCGGTCCTCGGCTCCCGGGCCGCTGCCGAGGCCGGCCAGGGCCCGGGCGGAATCCGAGTCGATGACGAGAGACGCCGTCTTCACGACGAGTGTCGCGTGGGCCTCGGCCGGTGGCGGATCGCCCAGGCACAGCTCCGCGCTCCACTCGCCAGGCACGACGGCGTGGTCGTGCCCGAGAAATGACAGGAGCCCGGCCCTGTGGACGACCACGTAGAGGTGGGAGGCGTCGTGGTCCACGGCGTACGAACGAAGCTCGGGAGGCGCGAGTGGGGCCGACGACGTGGAGAGGATCCAGGCGCCGAGCCACGCGATGATGGAGGACATGTCCCTCCTCGACCAGGGCTGCGAGTACATCGTTCCAATGCGAGCCGGTCGGTAGCAGTTCCCCGTCGGTGCCGGCTTTCAGGGCCACCTCCGGTCCCCTAGCTTGGCGCCGTGGACATCCTGGCTCCGAATTCGCGAACCGGCGTGGGACGCATCCGCGGGGCTCCCTCCGCAGGCCGCATGCGGTGCGTCGTCCTCCTGACGCTCGTGGCCGTCGGGCTCGCGGCCTGCGTGGGGCCGGCGGACCGCGACGCCCCTGGTGCCCCCTCCTCCGGTGACGCGCCGAGAGCGGATCTCCGTTTCGTCGTCGTCACGCACGGCTCCTCGGCCGATCCCTTCTGGTCGGTCGTCATCAACGGAGTCGAGGA
>JASFUR010000271.1:0-5188 GCA_050050215.1 Gemmatimonadota bacterium | reverse complement strand
CGCTCCGGCAGCCGGACCGCGGCCATCGTGCCGGACGCGGCGACCCGTGCGGCGATCGGTCGCCGGGTCCTCGATCCGTCGAAGCGGGCGGACGCCGCGAAAGCGGGCTTGGAGCAGGGGCGGCGGGACGCCTCCGAGCTCTCCGAGCCCTGGGTCTGAGCGCGGGAGCTCGCCTCCGGGTCGAATGGAAGTGGCCTTCTCTCGGCCGCTGACCGGGCGCGAGGTGCCCGGTCCTCACCCGATCGGGCGCCACACCCTCCCGTCCCGAGCGATCAGTTGGTCGGCCTCCGACGGTCCCGAGCTCCCCGCCGGATAGCGCGGGATGTCCGCCGGCGATTCCTCGGCCCATCGGTCCAGCACGGGCTGAACGGCTCGCCACCCCGCCTCGACGTTGTCGGCCCTCTGGAAGAGCGTCGCGTCGCCGATCATGCAGTCATAGAGGAGGGTCTCGTATCCGGTGCTCGGCGCGCGCTCGAAGTAGTCCTCATAGGCGAAGTCCATGCGAACCCCGCCGAGCTCGATGGTCGGACCCGGACGCTTTGCCGCGAACTCCAGCGAGATCCCCTCGTCGGGTTGGATGCGCAGCACCAGCCAGTTTGGTGAGAGGCTGTCGACCCCCACGGAGCGAAAGATCGCCAGGGGGGCGTCCCGGAACCGGATCGCGATCTCGGTCTGCCTGTCGGCGAGGCGCTTGCCGGTCCTCAGGTAGAATGGCACTTCCGCCCACCGCCAATTGTCGATCGTGAGACGACCGGCCACGTAGGTCTCGACGACCGAGTCTGAAGCCACGTCCGGCTCGTCGCGATAAGCCGACACGTCGATGCCGCCGATCGTACCGGCCGCATACTGGCCGCGAACGAAGTCGCGACCGACGGCATCGCCCTCGGGCCGGTGGATGGCCTCGAACACGTCGGTCTTCTTGTCTCGGATCGAGTCGGCGTCGAAGGAGCTCGGAGGCTCCATCGCGGTCATGGCCAGCAGCTGGAAGAGGTGGTTCGGCACCATGTCGCGCAGCGCTCCAGTCCGCTCGTAGAACTTGGCGCGGTGCTCTACGCCCACGGTCTCGGCGACCGTGATTTGCACGTGCTCGATGTGGTCCCGATTCCAGAGGGGTTCGAAGAGGCCGTTGGCGAAGCGCAGAACCATGATGTTCTGGACCGTTTCCTTGCCGAGGAAGTGGTCGATTCGGTAGACCTGCGACTCGTCGAGGCTGTCCAGGATGCGCGCATTGAGCTTCTCGGCGGAGTCGGCGTCGTGGCCGAACGGCTTCTCCACGACCACGCGGCGCCACGAGCTCCCGTCCGGTTGTGCCAGGCCGAACGCGCCGAGCCGGCTGCACACTTCACCGAAGAACCGATCCGCCAGGGCGAGGTAGAACAGCCGATTGCCGCTGGTTGCGCCGTCTTCCTCGACCTCGTCCAAGTGATCGACGAGGCGTGCGTAGCAGGCCTCTTCGGTCAGGTCTCCCTGGACGTAGCTCATGCGATCCGTCAGCCAGTCCCACGAGCCCTGGTCGAAGGAGCCGGCCTCGAATTCCTCGTTCGCTCCGCCGACCATGTCCTTCATCATCGAGGACAGCTCCTGCTGCCAGTCGGCGGTCGACATGGATGCGATGTCGACTCCCACGAGCTTGAATCCGTCCGGAAGGCGGCCGGCCTTCACCAGGTTGTACAGCGAGGGGACGACGAGCCTCCTGGTCAGGTCACCGGCGGCTCCGAAGATCACCATCACGCATGGCGGCGCCATGGCGTGGTGGTCAGTCATGCCTGCCCGTCGGACTTCTCGTGGTGGCCGCCGAACTGGAAGCGCATCGCGGACAGGACCTTGTCGGCGAACTCCGCGCGGTCGCGAGAGCTGAAGCGCTCGTACAGGGCGGCCGTGATCACGTGCGCGGGGACCCCCTCGTCGATCGCGGCCTGCACGGTCCACCGCCCCTCGCCGGAGTCCGAGACTCTGCCTTCGAAGGCGTCCAGCTCCGGGTCGTCGAGCAGGGCGGCAGCGGTGAGGTCGAGCAACCAGGAGCGGATCACGCTCCCCCGCCGCCACACCTCAGCGATGTCCCGAAGGTCCAGCTCGTACCGGTAGTGCTCCGGATGCTTCAGGGGCGTCGTCTCGGCGTCGTGCTCGGACGACTCGCTGCCGATGTTGGCCGCCCGCAGCACGCCCAGGCCTTCGGCGTAAGCCGCCATGACGCCGTACTCGATGCCGTTGTGGACCATCTTCACGAAGTGTCCCGCTCCGCTGGGCCCGCAGTGGAGGTACCCTTCCTCGGCCGTGCTTCCGGCCGTTTCCCTCCCAGGGGTCCGTTCGGCCGCGTCCCGCCCCGGCGCGAGCGAGGCGAAGATCGGGCCGAGCCGCCCCACCGGGTCCTCCTCGCCTCCGATCATCAGACAGTAGCCCCGCTCCAAGCCCCACACGCCTCCGCTCGTGCCGACGTCCACGTAGTGGACGCCCTTGTCTCCTACTTCTTTCGCACGTCGGATGTCGTCGACGTAGTGGGAGTTGCCTCCATCGATGAGCGTGTCGCCCGCTTCGAGCAGGGGGAGCAGGTCGCCGATCGTGTCGTCGACCACGCCTGCGGGGAGCATGATCCATACGGCCCGAGGAGGGGCCAGCGCGGCAACCAGCCGGGAGAGCGACGGGGCGCCGGTCGCACCCTCGCCGGCGAGCTCGGCGACGCGATCTTCCGAGACGTCGAAGACCACACACTCGTGACCGTCGCCCATGAGGCGACGGCACATGTTCGCTCCCATGCGGCCGAGGCCGATCATTCCAAGTTGCACGCGTGGAGTCTAGCCATGCGGCATCCTGATTAGAAGCCGAGCGCATCTCATTAGAATTGAAGGGACCATTCGGCCGACGTTGCCCCCTGTCGGTGAACGGTCGGGCGACAGACTCACGGCAGGTGTGGAGTGGACGAGCCCTCGAAGGGTGGAGCGGCGTTCGGACAGCCGGGCATCGGCCCGCGCTGGACGCGAAGCGCGAAGGACGCCATCGGAACGGCGTACAGCACCTCGAGCCGAGTGTGGTTCACCACGTCGGCCGGCGTGCTGAACGAGGTGTACTATCCGACGATCGACCGCCCGCAGATCCGGGATCTTCTGCTGCTGGTGACCGACGGGAAGACGTTCTTCCACGACGAGCGTCGCCATCTCGACAGCGCCACCGAGTATTGCGAAGAGCGGACCCTCGCCGTCGGCATCGTGAACGCCGACCCCGGGGGACGCTACCGCCTCGTCAAAGAGGTTATCAGCGATCCACACGAGGAGTGCGTGCTGATGCACGTCGCTCTGGATGCGGCCGAGGAGGTCGCGCGCGAGCTCCGGCTCTTCGTACTGCTCGCTCCGCACCTCGACGTCGGTGGGGCCGACAACAACGGTCACGTCACGGACGTCTCCGGCCACACCCTGCTGACGGCGAACAAGGACGGGACGTGGCTGGCACTCGGCGCGACGGTCCCGTTCGTTCGCCGGTCTTGCGGGTTCGTCGGGAGATCCGACGGATGGACGGACTTGGCGGATGACTTCGACATGGACTGGCAGTTCGACTCCGCCGAGCACGGCAACATCGCCCTCACGGGAGAGCTGGACCTGAGCGAAAGCCGGCAGTTCACCCTCGCTCTTTCCTTCGGAGACACGTTTCACCAGGCCATCTCCACCAACTTCCAGTCACTCGGCTTACCGTTCCGGGATCACCGCCGGCGCTTCGTCCAGCAGTGGCACGCGGCCTGCGGCCGAGTCCGGCCGCTCGAGGGCCTGTCCTGCGACGGGGGACGGCTCTACCACCGCAGTCATGGGCTTCTCCTGGCGCACGAGGACAAGACGTATCCCGGCGCGCTCATCGCGTCGCTGAGCATCCCCTGGGGCGAGACCAAGGGAGACGAGGACCTCGGCGGCTACCACCTCGTCTGGACGCGGGATCTGTACCACAGCGCGATGGCGCTGGTGGCCTCGGGGAACCTGACTACGCCGCTCCGCGCGCTCATCTACCTGGCGGTGACCCAGAACGCCGACGGCGGCTTCCATCAGAACTTCTGGGTGGACGGATCACCGTATTGGAAGGGCATACAGCTGGACGAAGTCGCGTTTCCGATCCTCCTCGCCTGGCGATTGCACGAGGAGGATGCTCTCGAGGACTTCGATCCGTATCCGATGGTGCTCGCGGCGGCCGGGTACCTCGTCCGGAACGGTCCGATCACCCCCCAGGACCGCTGGGAGGAGGCCAGCGGGTACTCGCCCTCCACGTTGGCCAGCAATGTCGCGGCGCTTACGTGCGCGTCGCTGTTCGCCCGCGGTCGTGGAGACGAGGAGACGGCCGGTTACCTCCGGGCGTATGCGGATTTCGTCGAGTGCCACATCGAGGCGTGGACCGTCACAGGGCAAGGGGACCTCGTGCCCGACGTGTCGCGCCACTACGTGCGGATCAACCCGGTCGACCTGTCCGATCCTCGGGCAGACGAGGACCCGGACCACGGCACGGTCAGCATCAAGAACCTTCCGGCTGACGAGCCCTCCGAGTTCCCTGCCAAGGAGGTCGTCGATGGAGGCTTCCTCGACCTCGTCCGCTATGGCGTACGGAAGGCCGACAGTCCTCTGATGGAGGATTCGCTCCGCGTGGTGGACGCCACCCTGAGAGTGGAGACGCCCGGGGGGCCGGCGTGGCATCGGTACAACCACGACGGCTACGGGCAGGGTGATGCGGGAGAGGCGTTCGAAGGCACCGGTCGTGGGCGTGCCTGGCCGCTCCTCACCGGGGAGAGAGGGCACTATGAGCTCGCCGGAGGTCGTTCCCCCGAGCCCTTCATCCGTGCGATGGAGTGGTTTTCGAACGGAGCCGGCCTCCTCCCCGAGCAGGTGTGGGACGAAGAGGTGCCGCACCCGGAGGTGGGCTTGTCCTTCGGACGTCCGACCGGGTCGGCGATGCCGCTCATGTGGGCGCATGCGGAGTACGTCCGTTTGCTCCGCTCGGCCGACGACGGTGCGCCCTTCGACCGAATCGAGGCCGTCGCCGAGCGGTATCTGTCCGGGAAGCGCCGGCGACACCTCGAGATATGGAAGTTCAACCGGCAACCCGGTCGGATCCGGGCCGGCTCGCGCCTCCGGATTCAGGCGGGAGCGCCGTTCCGCCTCCACTGCACGCTGGACGAGTGGGCCACGGTCATCGAGATCGACGCTCGCGGAACGCGGCT
>JASFUR010000270.1:0-5197 GCA_050050215.1 Gemmatimonadota bacterium | reverse complement strand
CAGCGCGATCTCGACTTCACCATCGAGCGCGGCGACATCTTTGTCGTCATGGGCGGAAGCGGGTGCGGCAAGAGCACCCTGATGCGTCATATGATCGGTCTCAAGGAACCGGCCGAGGGGGAGATTCTCTACGGTGACGTGAGCTTCACGAAGGCCGACCCGGACCAACGTGCGGAGATGATCCGCGGCATCGGCGTGCTCTACCAGAGCGGCGCGCTGTGGAGCTCCATGACGCTCGCGGAGAACATCGCCTTGCCCTTGGGCGAGTTCACCTCCCTGAGGCCCAAGGAGATCCGCGAGGTCGTGGAGCTGAAGCTGGCGTTGGTGGGGTTGTCCGGCTTCGAGGACTACTACCCGTCCGACATCAGCGGGGGCATGCAGAAGCGGGCAGGGCTGGCGAGAGCGATGGCGCTCGACCCCGACATGCTCTTCTTCGACGAGCCGAGCGCCGGCCTCGACCCGATCAGCGCGCGCCTCCTCGACGACCTGATCCTGGAGTTGCGGGAGAGTCTCGGCGCGACGATCGTCGTCGTGACTCACGAGCTCGCCAGCATCTTCGCGATCGCCACGAACAGCGTCTTCCTCGACGCGGACAGCCGCACGATGATCGCATCGGGACCGCCGAAAGAGCTCCGCGATCATTCCCCGGACGAACGGGTGCGTCGCTTCCTGACGCGAGGAGAGGCCTAGCGTGAGCCATCGAGCGAATCCCTCGTTGATCGGCGCGTTCGTGCTGGGCGGCGCGCTGCTCGCGGTCATCGCGGTGGTCGCGTTCGGCTCCGGACGGCTCTTCCGCGACACCGAGCGGTTCATCTCGTTCTTCGACGGGTCGGTGTCGGGCCTCGACGTGGGGGCCGCGGTGCGGTTCCGGGGCATCCAGGTCGGGTCGGTGCAGGATATCCTGCTGGACCTTCCCGAGGTGGAGCGCGAGCGGCGTGATCTACGCATTGCGGTGGTCTACGACCTCGACCGCCAGCTGCTGGAGTCGCGCGGCGCCATGTCCCGGCTCTCCGATCCGTTCGACATGGATACGCTGTTGGCCCTCGGCGTCCGCGCCGAGCTCGCGACCGAGAGCATCGTGACGGGACGCAAGTACATCGCGCTCGATCTCGACCCCGATCGACCGGTGAGCGCGGAGCCGGTGCCGGACGCTCCTTATCCCGAGATCCCCACGGTGACGACCGGGTTCGAGGCGATCGAGGAGGAGGCGTACGGCCTCATCGCGGAGCTGAACTCGATCCACTTCGACACGCTGGTGATGGTGGCCACGGACGCGTTGCAGAGCGTCGGCCGGCTGGCGGGCTCCGCCGAGCTGACGGCGGCGGTCGACCGTCTGCCGGCGACCCTCGACCGGTTGAACGCCACGGTCGGAGACCTGCAGTCGCTCGTGTCCCGGGTCGACTCCTCGCTGGTCCCGATGGCCGACGGTGTCCGCCGCACGAGCGATCAGGCCACGGAGACCCTGGAGCGGCTCGACTCGACGCTCCAGAATCTCGATGCCGTGTTGGAGGACGTCGGTGGCGTGCTCGAGCCCGAGTCCCCCGTCTTCGTACAGTTCGAGCGGGCGATGACCGACCTGAGCGGGGCGAGCCGTGCGCTGCGCGAGCTGGCGGACTACCTGGAGCGCAATCCGAGCGTGCTCATCCGAGGCAGGCCAGGAGGCAACGAATGAAGCGGTTCTTCGTGTTGGGTGCGCTCCTGCTCACGACGGCTTGCCTGGGGCCGCGCGAGGACTTGTCGGCGTTCTTCCTGCTCAGCCCCGCGCCACCGCCGACCGACCAGGCTCCGGTGCCCGTGATGGTGGGCATCGGGCCGGTCACGATCCCCGGGTACCTGGACCGGCCCCAGATCGTCGTGCGCCTGAGCGACAACGAGGTGGCCCTGTCCGAGACGGACCGGTGGGCGGAGCCGCTGGGCGAGAACGTCGTGCGCACACTCGAGGAGAACCTCGCCGGGCTGCTGCCGGGGAGCTCGTACGTCGCCTACCCGTGGTACGAATCCGAGGCGCCGGACTACGCCGTCGCGCTCGACGTGCGCCGCTTCGAGGTCGACTCGGGTGGCGCGGTCGTGCTGGAGGGGACGTGGCGGCTCAGTCGCGGAGGATCCGAGGTGGACGCTCGCACGGTGCGCATCACGGAGTCGGCGAGCGGGCCGGACCGGGCCGCGTCGGTGGCGGCGCAGAGCAGGGCGCTGGCCGAGCTGAGCCGGGAGATCGCGGGCGGGGTGCGCGCGGCGCGGGGCGGGCGCTAACCGGACCGGTGGCGCGCCTCTCGCGCGGCGTGCGGATCAGAGATCCAGGCGGTACCGCACGAGCACGACCTCCACCGGCGCGGTGCCGAGAAGCTCTCCGGTGCGTCGGAACCTCGTGATCCGGCCGCCCGCGAAGTCGACGGCCCAGACCGTGTCGCCCAGCACCCCGACGATCGGAGGCCTGGCGAACTCGCCCGGACCGTCGCCACGCCGGCCGAGCCGACCGAGGAGCGATCCGTCGGGTCCGTACACGCGGATCTGCATGTCGAGGGCGTCCAGGACGTACACGCGCCCCGCCTCGTCGACGTCCACGCTCGCGATGTTCGAGAAGCCGAGGGCCGGGTCGTCGACGCTCCCGATCCGGAGCTCCTCGGTCGCCCCGATGATGGGAAGGTCGTCGAGCGTCGGCGGTAGCGCCTCGTTCGACGTCGAAGCTCCCGAGCACGCGAGCGCGGCGACCGACACCAGGACCGCGAGGCGGCCGGGCCGGGTCCACACCAGGGCTTCCGTACTCGGATCCATGCGTGCATCATGGATCGCGCGAAGCCTACGCGCTACCGCGGCGCGCTCTCAGCGGAGCGGACGCTTCGCCAGCCAGTCCCGCGTGATGTGCTCCGCGGAGCCCGGATCGAGGTAGCCGAGCCGGGCCAGGTACTCGTCCGTGCGCCCTGTGAACACGAAGCTGTAGTGCCAGGGAATGGAGCCGGGGTCGACCGTGTTCACGTACCGGATGAGTGAGCTCGTGCAGTTCGTGGTGAGCGTGTTGTACCAGCGCGGGGTCACCGCCAGCTCGGCCGTCTCCCGCACGAACTGACGGAAGAGTCGGGCGACGTTCTCGGTGGAGACCGTCACCCGGTAGCGCGTGAGCGGATAGTCGAGGTACTCGACGCGGCGCCTCACCAGATCCTCTTCCCTCGCCCAGATGTGCGTGACCTCGAACTTCTGCAGCACGCCGCCGACGAGGGAGTACGTCTCACCGACCTCCCGGCGGGTCTCGACCGAGATGCCCAGCCAGCGATCGTCGCCGTAGCGCTCCGGGAACTCGAAGACCAGGAACGTGTGGGCGATGCGCCCTCCGAGACCGAGCTCCTGCTCGTAGGCCCACAGGGTGACCACTTCGGAGGGGTCGTAGAGGACGGAGTGGTAGTCCTTCGAGAGCACCGCGTCGCGCGAGTATCGCCAGTCCCGGACTTCGGTCAGGCGAACCGAGCCGTCGGGTAGCTCCTCGACGCCGGACAGCACCCGGACGTCCTCGTCCCATTCGCGCTCGAGCGAGGGTCGGCGGACGAGGAGAAGAACGACGGTCGCCAGGATCGTGAGCCCGAGGAGTCCAGCGAGGACGAGGACGAGCTTGCGGCGCTTGCTCATGCGGGAAGCTCTCCACGCGGGTCCCGGTGCGCCATCCCGATGTCCCTCGGCGCGTGCGCGAGCAGCGGTGGGGCGAGCGGCCTCCGGGGGAGAAGTGCCGCATCAGGACTAGATGTCCCGTTCCGTGCCGGACTGTCCTGACCGGCCGAGGGTCGGACCTGGGGAATCCCGCCGATTGCGCCGGTTCTTGGGCCGTTACAGGGGCATGGATGATGCCGGGCACGTGCGTGCACGAATCAGTTCACACAACAACCAGGACGGATGATCCTGGAAAGGGGGGACCGTGGCTTCCAGAGCCCGGTTATTCGCCCTGCCCGTCGGAGTCGCGTTCGCCTCGTTCGTCATCGGGTGCAGCGATTCCAATCCTACTGTACCCGAAGGTTCGGTCGCCGATGTCGAGGAGTACCTGCTCACGCTGCCAAGCTGGTCGGAGTTCGCGGAGCCGGTGCCCGACGCGCAGGTCGTCGCTGCCGAGCCCAGCTACTATGAGCAGTCGTCGGACCTCTTCTGTTCGGTCACCGAAGCCAGCATCACACGCAATCCCGAGGACATCGTTACATACAGCCCCGACTCGGAGATCCTGTGGCTCGGATCGCTGATCCAGGGGAGGACGCACCGTGACGGTCTCGGGTCGTTGCTCGAGGTTCCGGTTCGCCAGCGGGGTCCGCTGACGGTCTCGATCGACATCTTGTTCTCAGACAACACACGCGTCGTGGAGAACCCGACGCTCGCGACCGTGGGACAGGCGATCGGCGAGTTGATCGACGCGGCCCACGCCGCCGGACATCTGTCCGGCAGCAGCATCTTCTTCAATCAGGTCGAGAGCCACTCGCTCGAGCAGTCCGCACTGCAACTCGGCCTGTCCGCCCACTACATGACCACGTCGGTCCGTTCGAGCCTGTCTGCGGACAGGACCGCCGCGTCGTCGTCGCTGACGGCGACCTTCGTCCAGAAGATGTTCACGACGTCCATGGTGCTTCCGCAGGCGCCGCGGGACGTGTTCGGCCCCGACCTCACCGAACCGCTGCTCCAGGAGCAGGTCGATTTCGGAAACATCGGGCCGCACAACCTGCCGGTGTATGTGGGCAGCATCACCTGGGGGCGGATGCTGACCGTCACCCTGACGTCCGAGCACACCGCCGCCGAGATGAAGGCGGCGCTATCCGCGTCGTCCTCGTTCGGCGGATTCGACGTGAACGTCGCGGCTGACGTCAAACACAAGAAGGTGCTGGACGAGTCCGAGATCCGGGTCGTGGCGATCGGTGGACACGCCCAGGCGGCCATCGACCTGATCCGGACCGGTGAGCTCGGCGAGTACTTCAAAGAGGACGCGCCGCTCACCACGGCCAGGCCGATCTCCTACGTGCTCCGCAACCTCGGCGACAACAGCATCGCCAAGGTGAGCGAGACGACCTCCTACGCGATCCGTGAGTGCCAGCCGGGGGGTGTCCAGCGCTACTCGAACTACACGGCATGGCGTGACGCGCTCGCCGACACGTCCGTGGTCGGTCCGAGCACGTTGATCGAGGACTCGCTATTGACCACGGCATCCAACATCGGCCTCGCGACCGAGTTGGCT
>JASFUR010000269.1:0-5222 GCA_050050215.1 Gemmatimonadota bacterium | reverse complement strand
CGAAGAGCCTCTGCCGTCACCTGCGCGACGCGTACGGCGCGGCGCTCATGGTCAACAACGACCGCATCCGGGGACACAACTCGACGATGCAGGCCGTCTACCGAAAGGCTTAGGGAATGCCCGTGACAGAGGCGACGATCACAGAGAGCCGCGCCGCACTCCTGGCCGAGCTCGTAGCCGCAGGCCACCTCATTCCCTCGGGAGTCCCCGGGGTATACGGGCGCAGTGGTGCCTTCGAGGGGGTCATCGAGCACTTCGAGGGCGTCGTGACCCGGAAGGGCGCGGACCAGAACGCCGAGGTCATGCGCTTCCCTCCGCTCCTGAGCCGGAAGACGTACGCGGGCACGGATCACATCGAGACGATGCCGCAGCTGCTCGGCTCGGTGCACACGTTCGAGGGTGCCGAGGGCGAGCACTCCGAGATGGTTCGCCGCATGCACGCGGGCGAGGACTGGAGCCAGGGCCTCGTCGCGACGGACGTCGTGATGGTGCCCGCGGCCTGCTACCCGCTCTATCCGACGGCGACGGGGACACTCCCTGAGAGTGGACGCACGGTGGACCTCAGGACGTTCGTCTTCCGCCATGAGCCCTCCGACGATCCCGCCCGGATGCAGATCTTCCGGCAGCGTGAGTACGTACGGCTCGGCACACCCGAGCAGGCCGTCGCTCACCGCGACGAGTGGATCCGGCGCGGGCTCGAAATCCACGAGAGCCTCGGGCTCGACGTGAGGAAGGAGCTCGCCAACGACCCCTTCTTCGGCCGGGGCGGCCGGGTCATGAAGGCGACCCAGCGCGAGCAGAACCTCAAGTACGAGCTCGTGGTGCCGATCACCTCCGACGAGAAGCCGACCGCGATCACGTCGAGCAACTGTCACCTCGATCACTTCGGGGCGGCCTTCGACATCCGCACCGCGGACGGAGCCGTGGCCCACACGTCCTGCGTGGGGTTCGGGCTCGAGCGAGTCGCCCTGGCCCTTTTCAAGACCCACGGCATGGACCCGGATGCTTGGCCGGCCGAGGTGAGGAGCGTCTTGCAGCTGTGACCGGGCCGATCCGAGCGTTGGATCCGAAGACCTACGAACGGCACCTCATTCACGCGCAGGAGCGCGCGTGGGCTGAGACCAACTGCTACGTCGACGTCCTCATCGAGCTGCTTCACGGGCTCGGGTTCGAGCCGATCGCCGCGCTGCCGTTCACGTTCCGCATCGATTTCGAGGGGGACCAGTGGACGTTCTTCAAGTTCCCCCACGTCGACGTGCTGAACCTCTACGGGCTCGACATCAACGAGCTCAACCCGTGGCGGAGCCTCGTCCACCACGTCGATGAGCAGGTGGGGCTGGGCCGGCCGGTCCTGGTCGAGCTCGATTCGTTCTTCCTCCCCGACACACACGGCACGGCCTACAAGATCGCGCACGTGAAGTCGACCGTGGCGGTCAACGAGATCGACGTCGAAGCCCGGCACATGGGCTACTTCCACGGCCAGGGCTACTACCACCTCGGTGGCGACGACTTCGACGACATCTTCCAGATCGGCGGGCTCGTGCACGACCGGATGCTGCCGCCCTACATCGAGTACGTGAAGTTCGTGGACCGGCCGGTCCCGGAGGGACGTGAGCTCGTCGAGGCGTCGCTCGAGTGCCTTCGCACCCAGCTCGGCATGCTTCCCTCCGAGAACCCGTTCACGAAGTTCAAGGAGCGCTTCGAGCAGGATCTCGGGTGGCTCATGGAAGAGCCGATCGACACCTTCCATGCATACTCATTCGCCACCTTGAGGCAGTATGGAGCGTGTTACGAGCTGTGCGAGACATACCTACGGTGGCTCGCGAGGGAGGGCGAGAGGGATCTGGAGGCACCGACGGAGGCCTTCAGTAAGATCTCGGCGACCGCGAAGGCGTTCCAGTTCCAGCTAGCACGGGCCATGGCGCGGAAGCGTGAGCTACCGCTCGACCCGCTCGACACCATGGGCGCGCTCTGGGAGCGCGGACTCGAACCGCTGGTGGAGCGCTACGGTTGAGTGAGCGCGCCCGGCTGGTCGCCACCGGGCTGCCTGCCGGTGCGATCTCGACGACCGAGAGCCTCGAGCTGACCGAGGGGTGGACGCTGACGTCCACCGATCCCGGGGCATGCGCGGCACCTGAGGACCTGTCTGATGATCTCAAGTGGCAGCCCGCGGCCGTGCCGGGAACGGTCGCCGTATCCGTCGGACCGGATGATCTGGACCGCCACGAGGACTACGATGCGTCGGACTGGTGGTATCGGTGCCGGGTGCTCGCACCCGAGGGAGAAGGACGGGTAAGGCTGCGCTTCGACGGGCTGGCGACGCTCGCCGAGGTGTGGCTCAACGGCGAGCGGGTGCTCGACTCGTCCAACATGTTCTGCGCCTACGAGGTCGACGTCACGGACCTCGTGGGTGACGACAACGAGTTGGCGCTCGCGTTCCGGAGCCTCGGGGCCGCGCTCGCCGAGCGCCGTCCCCGGCCACGCTGGAAGACGAACCTGGTCGACCACCAACAGCTTCGCTGGTTCCGGACGACGCTGCTCGGACGGATTCCGGGGTGGACGCCGGCGATCAAGCCGGTCGGGCCTTGGCGCTCGGTTTGGCTGGAGCGGGTGGCGGTGGCGGCTCTCGAGTCCCTGGACCTCCGCGCGTGCGTCTCGGGTGACGACGGGATCGTCGAGCTGGATGCCGTGCTCCACGCCTCGGAGGGCGTCGAGGTTGCTTCCGCATCGCTTCGGGTGGGTGACACCGAATATGAGCTTGCGGCGGAGTCCTCCGACGGGGCGTGGAAGGTCACCGGAACCGCCCGGGTATCGAATCCCGACCGGTGGTGGCCGGTGACGCACGGGGAGCCGGTCCTGCACGACTGCGGGCTCACCCTCGAGACCTCCGGGGGCCCGATCTCCATCGACTGCGGACGAGTCGGCTTCCGGGAGCTCCGGCTGGACACCGCCGACGGTCGCATTCAGTTCGTCGTCAACGACGTGCCGGTCTTCTGCCGCGGGGCCTGCTGGACGAATAACGACATCGTGTCGCTCGTGGGTTCCCCGGAGCGGATGCGTGGCATCCTGGAGCTCACGGCCGACGCGAACGCCAACATGGTCCGCGTCGGCGGGACGATGGTCTACGAGACCGACGACTTCTACCGGACCTGCGACGAGCTCGGCCTCATGGTCTGGCAGGACTTCATGTTCGCGAACATGGACTATCCGGTGGACGACGAGGGATTCGCAGAGTCCGCTCGCGCCGAGGCCGACCAGCAGCTGCGCCGGATCTCACGCCACGCGTGCTCGGTCGCGTTCTGCGGCGGGAGCGAGGTCGAGCAGCAAGCGGCGATGTTCGGGGCTCCCAGGGACATCTGGACGAACGAGTACTTTTCGAAGGTGCTCCCCGAGCTGGTCGAGCGGCATGCCCCTGGAGCGCCCTACTGGCCCTCCACCCCAACTGGCGGGGCGCTACCCTTCCACGTGGGCGAGGGCCTCACCCACTACTACGGCGTGGGCGCGTACAAGAGGCCGCTGGACGACGTCCGTTTAGCCGGGGTCAGGTTTACGCCCGAGTGCCTCGGCTTCTCCCATGTGCCGGAACCCGAGAACCTACGGAAGCTGACGCCGGACGGATCCGTACCCCCGCATCACCCAGCCTGGAAAAGGGGCGTGCCGAGGGATACCGGGCCCGGATGGGACTTCGAGGACATCCGGGACTACTACCTTGGCGTCACGTACGGGATCGACCCAGTGAGGCTGCGCAGCGAGGATCTTGAGCGTTATCTAGAGCTGTCACGGGTCGTCACGGGTGAGGTGCTCGAGTCGGTCTTCGCGGAATGGCGTCGTGACGAGAACCGGTGTGATGGCGCGCTGACTTGGTTCCTGAACGACCTGCGACCGGGCGCCGGCTGGGGTTTGATCGACTCCGACGGCGAGCCGAAACCGGTGCTTCATCATCTCCGGCGGGCCTGGGCGCCCCGCACCGTTCGGCTGCTAGACCGCGGACTGGACGGGCTGGTGGCACTCGTGCTCAATGAGATGCCAGAACCGCTTGATGGTCGGCTCGAGTTCCTGGTCTTGGGAGGCAGCCACTCGGTTATCACCGACGCGATGGAGCCTCTCCACCTCGCCCCGCGGGGCGCCCTGGAAGTGCCGGTGGAGCAGGCCTTCGGCCACTTCCTCGACTCCACCTACAGCTACCGTTTCGGTCCGGTGCAACACCAAGCCATCGTTGCCCGGCTCCACATGGCTGATCGCGGGGTCGTATCGGAAGATGTCTACCGCCCCGCTCGCTTCGAGACGAGCCTGAGCGCGCCCGCGGAGGTACGAGTTCGCCAGGAAACAGCCGGCGTTCTGACAGTCGCACTGCAGAGCGACGCTCTCTTGCATGACGTCCGAATCGATGTTCGTGACTATCGGGCTGACGATAACCATTTCTGCCTGACGCCGGGACGGATACGCTCGATCTCCCTTAGACCGCTGGTCGAGTCGCCGCGTCCTTTCCGCGGTTACTTGGAGGCGACGAATCTGAAGGAAGCCTTGCGACTCCCACCACCGGAACGAGGATCTCGAGCCACCGGCCCGGGCGAAGCCATGCAGTAGTGCTCTGGCCGGGGGTTGCCGGGGTGCCGGGATGCGCCTACACTGGGAAATTGCCTTACGCTGAGGTAACCCCTCATGGTCTCTATCCAAGAAAGACTGAGTAGGCGCGTGTACCACGCGCTCGGGGTTGACACAGACTACCAAAATTGGCGCAGCGTGCCGATCTACGAGGTCGTCGCGCTACTTCGCCACCAAAGCGCCTTCGTCGGCCGAGACGTCTTGGATCTCGGCGTGGGCACGGGACGCACGACCCGGTTCCTCGCGCCCCTGGCGCGTCGTTACGAGGCCATCGACTTCTCACCGGTGATGGTGGAAGCACTGGAGAGGAATCAGCCCGGCATCTCCGTCCGTCTGGGGGATATTCGAGATCTGTCCCATTTCAGCGAAGACAGTTTCGACTTCGTCCTCGGATCAAACAATGTGATCTCGGCCGTCGGCCATCGAGACCGGCTCAAAGTACTCGCCGAGGTACACAGGGTTCTCCGTCCGGGAGGGAAGTTTGCCTTCACCTCTCACAACCAGAAATACAGGCACGCCGGTGCGGCTCCACGATTGGAGCTACACCGGAATCCGGTGACGGCGTTGAGGGACCTGTTGACCTACGTCCGCCGTTGGATCAATCACGCCAGGGTAGG
>JASFUR010000268.1:0-5248 GCA_050050215.1 Gemmatimonadota bacterium | reverse complement strand
CGGTGGTCGCCGTATCATTAGCCTCGCCAAGGGTGTCGCCTACACCAAGGCACCCGTGAAGACGTTCGCACTGCTGCACCCGAAGAAGGCCCTCAAATGGGGCGCGGTCCTATTGTTCGGCCGGCTCGCATACGAGCTGGGAAAGCGCCGCAACGAAGTCTGATGCAGGTGGAGGCGCCCCGTCGGCTCACGCTTCGATGTGGAGTGCGAGCTTGCCGAGGTAATGGTCATTCAGGGCGCGGTGCGCGACGGCGGCATTCTCCAGCGGGTATGTCCGGTCGACGTGCACGGTGAAGGGGCCCGACCGGAGAAGCCTGTTCAGCTCCTCGAAGATTTCACGGTCCGTCCGGCCGTCATAGGCGGACCCACTGACACCTTCCGGCACTTCCGGCTCCGGGCGTACGCCATTGGGCCATGCCACGCGC
Source organism: Gemmatimonadota bacterium (assembly GCA_050050215.1). Classification (GTDB taxonomy): domain Bacteria; phylum Gemmatimonadota; class Gemmatimonadetes; order Longimicrobiales; family Gaopeijiaceae; genus UBA2982. The sequence goes on along the minus strand of JASFUR010000268.1, from coordinate 4,823 downwards.
GCACCCTCGTGCAGTCCTTCCAAGGCGGCTTCGAGTCCCTCTCCGGCCGTGGTGATCAGCGCGGCGTCGAGGCCGTTCGGCGCGATCCGGGCAGTCGCTTCCTCGATGCCTCCGGCATGTCCGTCGACGACTTCTTCCGCGTCGAGTTGCTCGACGAAATCGACGCCGTCGGAGCCGGATGCGACCGCCAACACCTTGGCGCCCATGCGGTGTGCGAGCTGCACGGCCAGGTGCCCGACTCCGCCACTGGCGCCGAAGATCAGGACGGTCTCGCCGTTCTGGATGTCGAGCGCGTCCCTGAGCCCTCTGAGCGCCGTGGCCGCGTCGATGGCGAGGGCCCCGGCCTCCTCGAGCTCGAGTCCCTCCGGTACGGGCGCGGCTTGATCTTCCTGCACCGCGGTGTACTCGGCGTAAAAGCCCCCCTTCGGGCTCAGGAATGCCGCGCCGTACACGCGGTCTCCCTCCTCGAAGCGGGACACCTCTGCGCCGGTCGCGACCACGGTTCCGGCTCCGTCCGAACCCAGCACATAGGGAAAAGACGGTTCCGAGTCGCGCCAGTCGGCCATGCGACCTTCCCGCTCACTCCGGTCCCACACGCCGACCCCGGCGGTGTGGACGTGCACCAGAAGCTCGTCCGGACCCAGCTCGGGTACGGCCACGTCGTGCAAGGTCAGCTCTTCGGGTCCACCAAATCGGTCGAGCGCGGCGGCCTTCATGGTCTCGGGGATGTCGCGGGTGCTCATGATCGCTCCGGGAGTGGGATGCGTGGGACCGGGTGGACCGGTCCGTGTATGGTTGAAGCGAGCAACCCGCGTGCCGGCCCGACGGCCGTGCGATTCGGTTCGGGCGAGCCGAATCCCCGGTGCCTCGCCAATGGGCATCCGTTGCACCCGAGTGAAATCCGAAACGTCTCCGGCAGTGTACCTCAGGCCATCGCTTTCCACGAGAATGAGCTTTCAGAGGTCGAGCTCGCCGAAGGGGGTAGTGGTCGGCCAGACGTCCAAGAGCGAAGGGGGAGGGTGGCATGAGGTGGGTCACGAAGGCGGCGTGAGCCTGGGTATCGAGAAGAGCGTGGTCGCCCTCGGCGTGGCACGCATGGCGGACGCGGTGGCGAATTCCATGCTGATCGTGACACTGCCCCTCTACATCGCCGCCGGTCCGGACGACAGCCTCGGCCTTTCCGCCTCAGCCGAGACGGGCATCGTGCTGGCTACGTTCGGAGTGGTCAGCGCATTCCTTCAGCCGATCGCGGGCCGCCTCTCCGATCTGGCCGGTCGCCGCAGAGCATTCGTGCTCGGTGGCTTGTTCACGCTCGCGGGCTTCAACTTCCTGTATTCCCTGGCGAGCGGATTCTGGCTTCTCATGACCATTCGCCTCGGGCAGGGCGCTTCGGCCGCTTTCACGATCACGGGCAGCATCGCGTTGGTGAACGAGCTGAGCGACCCGAGTGCGCGCGGCGGGAACATGGGGATCTTCAACGCCCTGCGGCTCGTCGGGTTCGGTGTTGGACCGATGATGGCCGGATTCGTCGTCTCGTCGGGCCCATACCACGTGCTGGGCGCCGAGCTGGGCGGGTACGAGACCGTCTTTTACCTCGCGACGATCGGTGCGCTCGTCGGAGGAGCGATGGTGGCGCTCCTGGTGCGTGAGCCCGAACACGCCTCGAAGGACGTCGGTGAGGTCGAGGTCCACCTCCGCGGGGTCCAGGGCAGGGCGCTCGATCCCATCTTCACTCTGGCGATCGGCACGTTCGTGATGGCGGCGTGCATCGCGCTCCTCGCGTCTATCGAGACGCGCGTGAACGCTCGCCTGCACCAGGATGCGCGGTGGTTCGGGATACAGTTCGCCGCGTTCATCTTCTCGATCGCGCTCTGTCAGCCCTTCCTCGGACGAGCCAGCGACCACTGGGGACGAAAGCCCTTCGTCGTGATCGGCCTTCTGCTGCTGGCGCCGACGACCCTCGCTCAGGGGCTCGTCACGACTCCGGTTCAGATGGTCGTCGCCCGGATCGCGCAGGGGATCTCGGGCGCAATGGTGTTCGCTCCGGCACTCGCTCTGGCCGGAGACCTCGTCGTCGAAGGCCAATCGGGAGCACAGCTCGCGGTGGTGACCATGGCCTTCGGACTCGGACTTGCGGCTGGCCAGCTCTCCTCCGGCTTCCTCGTCCACTGGGGCTTCGTCGTACCGTTCGCCGTGGGCGGCGTGCTGGCGCTGTGCGCTGCGGCGCTGGTGCACCGTGAGGTGGATGAACCCGAGCGGGCGCGCGCCTAGGCCAGTCCGGATGCCCGGACGTATTCAAGCTCCTGACCCGACGCGATGGCCCGTCGCAGCACGCTGCCCCGGCTCAGGCTTCCCCGTCCGATGAAGCTCCGCGGGACCAGGAGACGCTCACCGAAGACTTCTCCGAGCGGTGTCAGGTACTTGGAAGTCGCGACGCTTCCCAGCAGCACAATGCCGGCGTCCCCGGGCAGGCGCTCGAGGAGGGTCCGCGACGTGTGCAGGAGTGGCTCGGTGTAGCTCGGCTCGTCGACGGCGATGGCCGAATCCGCGAAGGCCTTCAGCCCCGCGAGGTCCACGGGAGCGTCGACCGGCACCAGGCCCCTGCTCGGCGTGATGACGAGCACGCCATCTCCCGGCTCGCTCGTGAAACAATGTGCGTAATCGCGCTTGCCGCCGAAGTAGAGCGAGCTGATGGCGGTGTAGACGTCGCCCAACGGCACGGCGCCGCCGCTGCGGAGCGCCTCCATGAGGGGAGTCGCGCCTCGGCCCGCCACAATGCGCCGCCCGCGGACACCCGTCAGGCTGGCCGGCGACAGGAGGAAGTGTCGCTCTGGACCGTCTTCCACCTGCGCCGCCGAGCCGTCTGTCGTCAATTCAGGCCGACGTCGACCTGGAGCGTGAGTGGCAGCGTGACCATGGAATCGAACCCGTCGACCTGCGGAGCCATGTCCGAGAGCGGTCTGAGGTCCGTCGCGTCGGTGAACGTGAAGAAGGCACCGCCGCGGAGCGCTACGTCGATGTTGTCCGAGACCTGGTAGCCGGCCTCCGCCCCGGCGTTCAGACCGAAGTAGGTCTCCTGCAGCCGATCGGGAGCTCCGGGCCCTGTCGGATCGAAGTGATTGGTTCTCAGCTCGGTGGCACCGGCACCCCCCATCAGCTCGAACGTCACGGGGCTGCTCACCGGCATCACGTTCGTCTCGAGTCCGGCTCCGTAGTGCCACAGCTGCACGTCGGGCAACGCGTCGGCTCGGTCGTCTCCGCGAAGCATGTCGACGCTTCCGTCGACGGTCACGGCGAGGTGGTCGTTGATCCAAAACGCGATGTCCGCGCCTACCGCGGGTCCGACATCGGTGATGTCGGCCAGGTCGCTCGCGGGCATGGTCGGGCCGGCGTGTACCGAGAGATCGACCGTCGATTCGTCCGTCTGGCCGGCCGCCGCGGCGGGCAGGGTCGCCAGGCACGTGAGCGCGATCGCACCCAGTCGTGACGCATGTCGGTATGTCATTCTTCTAGACTCCTTCTCTGGTGATCATGCGCCACTTCGTTCATGCAATCACCGTTCCGCTCGGGTCCCGCGCCACGCCAGCCAGATTCCGAAGGGCAGGAGCACGATGTTGAGCCACGTGGTGTAGTCCCAGGCGAAGTAGTCCACTTCGGCGAGCGTCGCGGCGGAGGAGGCCGGCTCCGGGGCGGCTCCGACGAGCACGAAGAGTCCGTCGACCATGAGTCCCACCAAGACGATCGCGACGAACAGGTACCCCGCGAACGCGAGGGCAGGCTTCCAACCGTAGTAGCGCCGATATACGAGCACCATGGGAATGGTCACGAGATCCGCGAAGATGAACGCCACCACTCCACCGAACGAGATCCCGTTCTGCCACAGGACCGCGGCCAGCGGGATGTTGCCGACCGAGCAGACGAAGGAGAGTAGGGCGATCACTGGGCCGATGACCGCGTTCTCGACCGTCACCCACAGCCCGGGAGACCCCCCGTCGGAGGGCGTGAGGAAGAGCGTCGCCCACCATTCGCGCGGCACCAGGGCCGCGAGCGCTCCCGCGATGGTGAGGCCCAGCACGACGTCCTTGCCGACCATGCGCCAGTCTGTGACGAAGTATCGGCCGACGGCGGCCATGCCGTCCTTGGTGAAGAGCCGACGGAGCTCGAGCGTCCCGCCCGCGGCGCCGTGGTCATGGTGCGCGCCGTGCTGGTGCTCGTCACCGTGCTCGGCCGCCGCCTTTCGCACGTGTTCCCGCGCCCGCTTGAAGAGCCCTTGTGGCGCGAGCCAGCCCAGGAAGACGGTCATGACCGAGATAAGCAGGATGCCACCCACGAGCTCCGCGGCCACGAAGGGCCACCCCATCAGGGTCCAGAGCACGAGGCCGATCTCGAGGACGAGGTTCGTCGAGGCTACGAGGAAGGCCGTCGCGTTGACGAGGTGCGCGCCCTTCTGGAAGAGCGTCTTGCTCATCGCGGCGGCCGCGTAGGAGCACGATGACGAGGCGGCTCCGAATCCCGTGGCCTTCAGCAGCGGCTTCCACGCGAAGGAGCCGAGGCTCTCGGCGATGCGCTCCTTCGAGACGAAGGCCTGCACGGCTCCCGAGATGGCGAAACCCAACACCAGGCCCCAGGCGACCTTCCAGGCCATCCCGAAGACGTGGTGCAAGACTGAGATCAACATGTCGATCATGTCGTGGCTTCTCGCGTTCGATGACCGTCGCGTTCGTTCGACCTCATGACGCCTCCTTCCGGATCTGCTCCTCGGGACACACGTACGTCGGGCGGCCCGACACCGAGAGCTTCTGGATCGTAGCGCCGCACCGGGG
>JASFUR010000267.1:0-5277 GCA_050050215.1 Gemmatimonadota bacterium | reverse complement strand
GGGTCGTAGCGAAGGCGGGCGACGACGCGTCCGGCATCTCCCGAGGCCGCGATCTCGAACGACACCGCCGCGGGAAAGCCGGCCGGCGGCAGCTCGGGCGTGGTGGAGGGAGCCCGGCGCAGATCGCTCGCCTGCTCGAACGCGTACCCGATCGCCACGATCCGGTCGTCCTGGAACGCGCGGCCGAGCAGCTCCACCCCGACGGGAAGCTCGTCCGTCCATCCTGCGGGAATCACGAGGGCCGGCAGCCCAGTGTGTGCGCTGAGCTGGCAGCCCGATCCACGCTGCGGGTCACCGACGCGGGCCGGGAGCCGCCGAATGGTCGGGTAGGCCAGGGCGTCCAGGCTCCGCGCGTTCATCTCGGCCACGACTGCGGCGCGAAGCTCCACTCTCGCCGCGAGGGCCGCGTGGTACTCGTCGGTCTCGCGCTCCTCGCCGCGGTTCCAAGCGCGCATCGTGCCCATGACGGCGTCGTGGACGAGGCCGAGCTCGATGATCTCGCCGAGTGAGTGGACCGGCGCGTCGGGCACCGCGGCCAGGTAGTCCATCAGGTCCCATTTGAACTCGTGGCCGATGACGCTCGAGCCGGACAGCAGGTCGTCGAGCTCGGGCATCGCGACCGGAACGACCGTCGCCCCGAGCTCGCCCATCCGCCGGACCGCGGCCCGCACGACGTCGCCCACGGCCCCGTCTTCCGGGTCGTCTCCGAACATCGGCTCGAGCAGGCCGATGCGGGCTCCCATCAGCGCGTTCGGGTCGAGAGCGGCGACGAAGGAGGGCAGCTCGCGGCCCTCGAGCGCGGCCGTCGCGGGATCGGCCGGGTCGGGGCCGATAGTGGCGTCGAGGGCGATGGCCAGGTCCTCCATGCGACGCGCCAGCGGTCCGCCGACGTCCTGCGTGTGCGCGAGCGGGACGATGCCGTCGATGCTCGACAGGCCCTTGGTTGGCCGAAGCCCCACGAGGTTGTTGTGAGACGACGGGATGCGGATCGAGCCGCAGGTGTCGCTCCCCCAGCCGACGGCCGCGAAGCTCGCGGCGATGGCTGCCCCCGTTCCTCCGCTGGATCCGCCGGGGTTACGGGTCGGGTCGTACGGGTTGAGCGTCTGGCCTCCGAGAGAGGCGATGGTGGTGATGCCGCTCGCGAGCTCGTGCAGGTTCGTCTTACCGAGGATGACCGCGCCGGCCTCCCGCAGCTTGCGCACCTGGTACGCGTCGTCCGGTGGGACGAGGCCGGCCAGGGCGAGTGTACCGGCGCTCGTAGGCATGTCGTGCGTGTCGTAGTTGTCCTTGAGCAGCACCGGGATCCCGTGGAGCGGGCCGCGGGCCCCCCGTGTCGCGCGCTCCCGGTCGAGGGCCTCGGCTTCGGCGAGCGCGTTCGGATTGAGGCGAAGGATCGCGTTCAGGCGCGGCCCGCCCTGGTCGTACGCATCGATGCGGGCGAGGTAGGCGGCGGTGATCTCGGCGGACGTGGTGCGTCCGGACGCCATGGCGTCCTGCAGCTCGCGGATCGTCGCCTCGGTCACCTCGACCTGGGCCGAGAGCGGAGCGTTTCCGGTGAGTGGAATCATCATCATGCAGAGCGCCAGAGAGGCCACAACGCGCTCGAGGCGCGTCAAGGCATTGGGCAGTGGGTTCGGCGTCACGGTCGTTCCTCCTCGGCCGGAACATGATTCGCCCGCCTCCGGAACGGCAACTGCCGCCGTCCTCGTGCGGTGACGCTCCGGGCCTGCCGGTGACCCACGGGATACACATCGACCTCCGGGATCCCGCGTCCGACGCGCCTTTTCGACCGGCACGGGCCTTGCTCTATCGGACCGGACGTGCAAGTCGTTCTCATGATGGGGGATAACGAGATGCGTGGTATCCATGTCCTCACGGCCGCTCTCGGGCTGTCGCTGCTGGCGGCTCCGGTACGGGGCCAGGACTCGGAGCTCCGCGGCACGGTCGTGTCCGCCGACACCGGTGAAGTAGTCGCCGGAGCGTGGATCGCGTTACCGGATCAGGATTGGGGCACGTACTCCTGGAACGACGGGCACTTCTTCCTTCCCGAGGTCCCGAGTCGGGCAACGAGCTACGACGTCAAAGCCCTGGGCTTCGAGCCCGCGACCCTCACGCTCGAGCCCGGCCAGCCGGACCAGCTCGTCGCGCTCCAACCCGACCCGCAGGTGCTCGAGGGCCTGAAGGGATTCATGGACCAGGTGGAGCGTCGCCGTCAGCGCGGCGGTGAGCTGCGCGTGTTCGATCGTGAAGCCCTCGCGTTCAACGGCGCCTTCTCGCTCGGGGACTACCTCGCTCAGCGGGGTGTCCGCCGTGTGGGCCAGGTATGCCTCGACGAGCGTCCGGGTACGCTCGGGCTGCTGGAGCGCCGGGCCACGGAGTTTTACATGGCCGAGCTGGTCGGCGGTTACCTGCGCCTCTACACCGAGGACTTCGTAGAGCGGGCCGCCCGTGAGCGCCTCGAGCTGCAGCGGGAGCCGCAGATCTGCAGCGGTCCGGTCGAGGGCTGAGAGCTCCTCACGAGCGGGTCTGTACCTCGACGCACGTGATGGAGTCGTAGCGCACGTAGGCGTCGAAGAAATCTCGCCCCGCGAGGCCTTTGATGATCACCGACTCGTTGCCGGTTTCCCCGACGGTCCCTGTCAGCTCGGTTGCGCCTCGCAGTCTGAGGGTGACCTGGCCCGAGTAGCCGTCGGCCATCAGGCGGTCGAAGAACCCCTTGGGGTGATCATGCGGCTTCAGCTCCATGCGTGCCTCCTCGTGCTTGCGTGAGGGGCGCAGGATGGCTCCGGGTCATTCCTCCCGCAATGCGCTGGCGGGATCGACCCGCAGGGCACGTCGGGCCGGGAGCCAGCAAGCCACCAGCGCGACCACGGCGAACAGCGATGCGACGGTGAGCAGAGTCGTGGCGTCCGTGGGCTCCACCCCGTAGAGGAACGACGTCAGGACGCGCGACAGGAGCAGCGCGGCGACCACACCGAGCCCGATGCCGACGGCGACGACTCTGAGTCCCTCTCGCAGCACGAGCCCGACGACCGTCTCCCGCGCAGCACCGATCGCGGTGCGGATCGCGATCTCACGCCGGCGCGCGGCCACGGACAGGGAGAGCACGCCGTACAGGCCGCCGAGCGTGAGCAGGCAGGCCACTCCCGCGAACGCGATGAGCAGGACCATCGCGAAGGTACGCGGAGCGAGGGAGTCGGCGCGGATGTCGCCCAGCGTCATGACGTGCTCGACTGCGACCGTCGGGTCGACGGCCCGGAGGGCGCCCTGTACGTCGAGCGCTACGACGGCCGGGTCGCCTGCAGCGCCATACGGATCCCGATCTCCCGTGTCCGCTGGGTCACCGTGTACGCGAGTGCGCCGTACAGCCCGATCACGACCAGGAAGAGCGCCAACCCCGCGAAGAGGCCCAGAAGCATCAACGGGAGACGCCGTCGGGTGAGGGACTCGTCGATCCTCGAGCGCATGGTCTCGGCGCCGAAGAAGGGCAGGTCCGGATCGATGTCCGCGATGGCCGCGCGCACCTGCGGGGTGAGGTCGGCGCCGTCTCCGACTGAGGCCTTCGCGGCGAGCGGCAGGGGTTTCGCCGGGTTGGAAAGGTTCTGCGTGAGGCCGCTGGCGTAGGGTGTCCGCGTTTCGTGTGCAATTCCCTCCGGCTCTCGCGTTGTCACCATAGCAGCACCCGAACGACCAAGATCGGCCCGGCCCGACCGGAGCCATGACATAGCAGGGCTTCCCGCCCAGGAGGACGACCATGAGACGCTTCATGACGCTGGTTGCGACGCTGACGGCCGTGACCGTGCCGGCGGCCACCGAGACGCTGACCGACCCGGACCAGCCCGACCAGCCGCGCCAGGTCACGACCGCGCAGCAGTCCACCGCGCAGGACCGGGACGCGGTCGCGATCACGGTCTACAATCAGAACTTCGGGCTCGTCCGCGAGCTTCGAACGCTCGACCTGCCGTCGGGCACGGTGGCGCTCGAGTACGCGGACGTCGCGTCCGGCATCCAGCCGGAGACCGTGCACATCCGGCCCATCGGCGGACGAGGCCTGCAGGTGCTCGAGCAGAACTACCAGTACGACCTGCTGAGCCCGCAGAAGCTTCTCGAGAAGTACGTCGGCCGCACCGTGACCGTGTACCGGACGAACCCGCAGACCGGTGAAGACCAGGCCGTCGAGGCCGAGGTGCTGTCGGTGAACGGCGGCCCGATCCTCCGGATCGACGGCGAGATCACGTTCAACTATCCCGGGCGCTTCGGCTTCCCGGAGCTGCCCGACAACCTCATCGCCGAGCCCACGCTCCTGTGGCGGCTGAACGCCGGAGGCGGCGACCAGCCCGTCGAGGTGTCGTACCTGACCAACTCGATGAACTGGAAGTCCGATTACGTCATGGTCCTGAACGAGGACGACGACGAGGCCGGGCTGACCGGGTGGGTCACGCTGACCAACCAGAGCGGCACGTCGTACCGCAACGCCCGGCTGCAGCTCGTCGCCGGAGACGTCCAGCGCGTCCAGAACAACGCTCCCATGGCCCCCGAGTCGATGCGCCGTGCCATGATGGCCGACGTGGCTCAAGAAGGCGCCGGCTTCAGCGAGCAGGGCTTCTTCGAGTACCACCTGTACACGCTGCAGCGTCCCGCCGACGTCATGAACAACGAGCAGAAGCAGGTCACGCTGCTCGAGGCCGACGAGTTCGGCGTGACGAAGCGGCTCATCTTCCCGGGCGCGACCTACTACTACCGCGGCCAATACGGACAGGTGACGTCGAACCAGAAGGTCGGCGTCTTCCTCGACTTCGAGAACAGCGAGGAGAACGGGCTCGGGATGCCGCTGCCCAAGGGCGTCGTGCGCGTCTACAAGCGCGACGGGGACGGCGCGCAGCAGTTCATCGGCGAGGACCTCATCGACCACACGCCGCGAGACGAGACGCTTCGCATCAAGATGGGCGAGGCGTTCGACGTCGTCGGCGACCGGACCCAGATGGACTACGACGTCATCGGCAGCTGCGTCTCGGAGAGCACCTGGCGCATCGACCTCCGCAATCACAAGGACGAGGACGTCGAGGTCACACTCGTCGAGCCGGTCGGTGGTGACTGGCAGATCATCTCCTCCACGCACGAGTACACGAAGACCGACGCGTGGACGTTCACCATGGCGCCCGAGGTGCCGGCGGACGGCGAGACGAGGGTGGAGTACCGGGTGCGCGTGCGCTGGTGCTGACCCGACGAACGCGGTCGGACGTCGACTCGTGAGCTACTTGGGGGAGCCCTTCTCGG
>JASFUR010000266.1:0-5295 GCA_050050215.1 Gemmatimonadota bacterium | reverse complement strand
TCCTGGGCGATATCCTCCATGCGCGCGCCTGCGAGGCCACGTTCCAGGAACACCTGGAGCGCGGCCTTCAGGATTTCCTCGGGGCGATCGGCGGGGCGCCGACGCCAACGGGGCACCTCGTGGGCGCGGGGGCAGGTCATGGAGTAGGAAGGACGGCTGATCGGGTAGTAATAACTGACCGGTCAGTAACTAAATCAATCCAACCCGACCCTTCAAGGCGTCATGAAGATCTTCGTTCGGCGCGTGCCGGCGCGGCCCCCTAGTGGCTGCGCTGCCAGGCCGCGGACTGCTGGCGCACGATGTCGACGAGGTTGCCCATCGCGACGTTCGCGTCTACCAGGTGCAGGCCCCACTGCGGCGTGAGGTCGCCGCCGATGTCGTCCGTGCGCGGGTCGGACGGATCGCCGTGCACGGTCAACTCCAGGTACGTGGCGTACTCGTTCGTCGCGCACCGGGACGAGAGCAGGCCCGGAACGGAGACCCAGGGCGTCTCGATGGCCGGTCCGCCCTCGACCCAGTCCACTCCGCGGCCATTGCCACCGAGCGTGCCCCCGGACGTGGCCATGTACGCGTGCAGAGTGCCGCCGCCTCCGCCGAGCGCGGCCGGGTTGGTGCACGCCACGGTGACGTCGGGCGACGGCGGAATTCCGAAGAGGGAGTTCTCGGGCGGCGGCGAGGTGGAGCGGAACGTCGAATAGGCGATCAGACACCCCGTCTGGGAGGCCGCGTGGCAGAGCGGGATCGACTGGAACGATCCGCCCACATCACTGCCCTTGGCCACCAGCGGTTCGGCGCCGAGCAGGATCGCCGAGACGAGTCGGTTCTGGACCGGCTTGCCGTCGATCTCCTCCGCGATGAGCCGCGTCAGGATGAATGAGCCCTGCGAGTGGCCGATCAGGACCACGCCGCGCCCGTCGTTGTCGTTCTCGAGGTAGTAGTGCCAGGCGTCGAGGACGTCGTCGTACGCCACGCCCTGGTCGAGGCTGAACGGACCACTGGCCATGGCAGAGCGGAGCCCCGCGAGCGTGACCTGGCGGTACGCGGGGGCGTACGGCCGGCACACGGACGCGAAGCGGGCGAACTGCTGCGCCACGGTGCGCTCCTCGGCCGGATCCATGTCCATATCGCTGTTCTCGGTCCGGTCCGTCGAGACCGTCGGATAGACGTAGAAGCAGTCGATGGGGGCGGACGGATCGGCGCTGAAGGTCTCCACACTGGTCGATCCGTCGGCCTGGACGACCGTCGTGGTCAGATCGACCGAGCAGGCATCGTCGCCTCCCGGCCGGCACAACCATGTCGAGCCGTCCGAGTAGTCGATGGCGGACTGGGCGTGGGCGGCCGCCGGAATCAGGGCCGTCGCGACGAGAGCGAAGAGGGTCGGGAGTCGGTCGCTGAGCTTCATGATCGTGCGCGCCTGGCGAGGGTGGAAACTTGAGACTGAAATGCCCTCCGCGCGGCGCTTCCGCAAGCCGTCGCCAGGCTTGGCTGGTCCTTTTCGTCAGTAGGTCAGCCGGAATGGTGGGTATCGATCGGTCGTGAGCAGGAAGGCGTAGGAGGCGACTCTGAGCCACCAGCGCATCACACCCACGACGTAGTCGAAGAGGCCGCGCGGATACCGTCCGGTGAAGAGGATGGCGAACCACGCGAACACGACTGCGAAGACGGCTCCCAGCGATAGCGCCGCGAGCGCGATGTAGTGTGGGATCGCCAGGAACCACTTGAAGAGCGGCAGCCATCGATTGAGTTGCGTCGCGGCCTCCGGATAGGGGATCTCCACGTGCACGGCCTGGTCTTCGTCGGTGGCCGGGTACTCGTCTCGCAGCAGGGCGGCGTACGAGGTGACCCGGATACCGAATGCGGTCAGGGCCACGTTCCAGTCGTACCACCAGCGCGGGTACTTCCGGCGGAAGAGGATCATGAGGGCGGTCGCGGCGAACAGGACGCCTCCGACCTGCCACGACACGTCGGAGTCCGTCGTCGGGCTCGGGCCCGAGATCAAGGCCAGGACGATCGCCACCGGGATGATGACGATCGGCCGGAAGAGCGTCGTGAGCCGATCCAGCTCACGGTCCGGGTAGTCGATCTGGAGCGTTACGGGATATGTGTCGCGCGCGGCTTCCATGACGGGTCCACGTTTCCGGGCGTACCGAATCCACCATGAAGCTCGCGCCGGGCTCGCGTTCGAACTGTCGGGCGCTTCCCCCGGGGCGGCGTAGTCGCAACCCCGAGGGATGGCGGTCCCGCATCGGGACCGCGAAGACCTACATCACCTGCCGGATCTTGGAGAGCCCTTCCTTGATCTGCTCGGCCAGGACGTCCGCCGCGGCGGCCACGTCGCCGCCGGCTTCCTTGGCCTCTTCCCCGATCACCTTCAGGCGGCCCCTGAGCGCGTCCATCTTGCCTTCCAACTCCTGCCACTCGTCCCGAGCTTCGAGCTTGGCGAGGCCGAACTTGAGCTTGAGCTCGTCACGCTCGGTCTCGAGTTGTTGGAGGAGGCTCTCGAGTCTCTCTTTTGCGTCGGGCATGATGATCGCTCCTTTTGTTCTTGCTCGTCTTGCTTCTGAAAGATAGCCGAACCGAACTCCCTACGAGCCCGATGACCGTCCTGTTCTTCCCGACCCCGGACGACTTCCGCAGCTGGCTCGCCGAGCACCACGACCAGCGGCACGAGCTCTGGGTGGGCTACTACAAGAAGGCCACCGGCAAGCCCAGTATCACCTGGCCCGAATCCCGCGACGAGGCGCTCTGCTGGGGGTGGATCGACGGGATCCGGAAGTCGGTGGACGAGGAGGCCTACAAGATCCGGTTCACCCCACGACGGTCGGGAAGCCACTGGAGTCTCGTGAACCTGGAGCGGGTCTCCGTGCTCATCGAGGAGGGCCGCATGGAGGCGCCCGGCATGGCGGTCTACGAGGCCCGTGACCCCGAGAACTCCGGACGCGCGTCGTACGAGCGGGACCGGGCGGAGCTGACGGAGGAGCAGGCCGCGAGATTCAAGGCCCACCCCCAGGCGTGGGCCTTCTGGTGCGACCAGCCCCCGGGATACAGGAAGCAGGCGACCTGGTGGGTCGTCAGCGCCAAGCGGGAGGACACGCGCGAGCGACGCCTGGCCATGCTCATCGAGGATTCCGCGAGCGGCACCAGGATCAAGCAGTTGCGGCGAGCCTGAGGGCCCCGCCGCGTCCGGAGCTAGGCTCCACTCGCGGCCACCCCCGTCACCGCGTACCAGAGGAACTGTACCAGGGACGTCAGCGAGCTCTCCAGGATCCGCTCGTCGTCGCCGTGCGCGCCTCCGCCTTCACCGGCGTCGTTTCGCTCGTGGACCGGTCCGAAGCCGTAGCATTGGGTCCCCCGGGCTCGAACCTGGGCCATGTCCGTCGCGCCGGTCAGCATCGTCGGGATCGTCACCGCTCCCGGGAAGAGCCGCTGCGTCGCCTCCTCGAGCGCACGGAACATCTCCGTGTCGAGTCCGGAGGGCGGACCCTGCGGACGGTAGATCTCCTGAGGCTCGATCTCGACGGCTGGATCGTTGACCACGCCCGCGAGGTCCCGATAGAACTCCTCGGGGTTCTCGTCGGGCAGGCCTCGGATGTCGAAGAACGCCTCGGTCTCGCTGGGGATCACGTTCACGCGGAAGCCCGCATGGATGATGGTCGGGACCACGGACGTGCGCAGCAGCGAGTAGTGCTGCGGCTCGTGCTCCTCGAAATACCGTTCCACGCGTGACTGCTGCGCCGGGTCGGTGATCGCCCGGTAGCGGGCGGCCTCGTCGGGCGGGCTGATTCGGGCCATCCGCTCGAAGTAGGTGCGTGTGGTCTCGTTCAGTCGGAGCGGAGTTTGCCAGCTCGAGATGCGCGACACTGCGCGCGCGATCGCGGCGACCGCGTTGTCCGTTCGGGGGATCGAGCCGTGCCCGGCCGTGCCTCTGGCGACCAGGCGCACGCGCATCGGGAACTTCTCCGTTGTCGCGATGCTGACGTGCGTGACCCGCCCGTCGACCGCTTCCGCGCCTCCTCCCTCCGCCAGGCAGTACTCGGCCTCGATGCGATCCCAGTGCTCGTCGATCATATAGTCGATCCCGAACTGCGGGGTCGCCTCCTCGCCGGCCTCGGCCAGGAAGATCACGTCCCTGTCGAGCTCGATGCCGGAGCGCTTCAGCAGGAGCATGAGCATTAGGCCCGCCGTCACGTTGTCCTTGTCGTCGACCGAGCCGCGTGCGTACACGTAGCCGTCCCGGTGGACCGCGGCGAACGGATCGACGCTCCAGCGCTCCGGCTGGGCTCCGACGACGTCGGTGTGACCCATCACGAGGATGGGGCGGGCGCTGCCGTTGCCCCGCAGACGGGCGACGAGGTTGGCCCGCGACGGATCGAGCGCGAGCTGCTCGGCCTCGATCCCCTCGGCCTCGAGAACGCCCTGGAGGTAGCTCGCCGCCTCGGTCTCGTTCCCCGGTGGGTTGCTGGTGTCGATGCGCAGCAGGGTCTCGAAGTGCTGCATCGACTCGGTGGCGACGGCATCCCAGTCCACCGGCTCAGTGTCCTGGGCCGAGCCGGACGTGGGTGATGTGAGGCAGAGTACCGCTGCCATCAGGCCGGCGAGCGGGCGGACAGGGTAGAGGCGAGTTCGCGGGTCCATGCGGCTGCAGGGTCGAGGGAGTGGGTGAGGCGGGTGCACCGCCGAACATCCCGGGGCCCCGCGGAGGCCGCAAGGGAGCGGAGCGCGCGCCCGGGGGCACGTGCGCGGTGGCGGCGCCCTCCGTATGATGACCCGAGTGCGGATACCCGCCGCTCGCCCGCCGTTGAGCGGCGAGCCTGCCCCGAAGGAGGTGGCGATGAACCGTGTGCTCCTCTCCCTGATCGTGCTGACCGTGGTGCCGGCCGCGCTCGTGCGCGCGCAGGAGGCCCCCTGGGATCCCTCCTACGAGCCACCCCGCACCGCCTGGGGCACCCCCGACCTGCAGGGGAACTGGACCAACGTGACGCTCACCTCCTTCGAGCGGTCTCCCGGCGACGAGCCGGTCTACTCGTGGGACGAGGTCCGCCAGATCGAGAACCCGGACGACAACTGCCCGCCCAACCCCGGAACGGTCGCGTGTGGCCGCGCGGAGCGGTCGGGCCCCAGCAACGAGGCCCGTCTGAGCGGGAACGAGTACAACGAGGTCTACTGGGATCGAGGCTCGCACGTGGCCGTGATCGACGGCGAGCCTCGCACGTCGCTCGTGACGCGGCCCGCGGATGGGCGGCGGCCGGAGCTCACCCCCGTGGCCGAGCGGATCCTCGCCGAGCGCCGGGCGGC
>JASFUR010000265.1:0-5306 GCA_050050215.1 Gemmatimonadota bacterium | reverse complement strand
TCCGTGACGTGGAGCTGCCCGCCACCGCACGTCCGGCCCGCATGCTTCTGGAAGGTGGGCTCGAAGTGGCACGGGCGCAGCACCACCCCGGGCCCGAGCCTGGGCTCGAGCGCTTCCGCGAACGCCTGTGGCTCGAGGTAGGGCGCGCCGAAGATCTCGAACGGACGGGTCGTGCCCCTCCCCTCGGAGAGGTTGGTGCCCTCCAGCAGAACCATGCCCGGGTAGACCTCGCAGGAGTCGGGCGTCGGGAGGTTCGGACTGGGCAGGACCCAGGGAAGTCCCGTGTCCCTCCACCGCATCGACCGGCTCCACCCCTCACAGGGCACGACCTCTAGGTCGCAGTCGATACCGCGCTCGCTCACGAGCCAGCGGGCCAGCTCACCGCATGTGAGCCCGTGCCGCAGCGGAATCGGATGCAATCCCACGAAAGACTCGTAGCCGGACCGCAGCACCGGCCCCTCACGCCGCACCCCACCGATCGGATTGGGTCGGTCCAGCACGACGAAGCGCACCCCGGCGTCGGCGCAGGCCTCCATCGCGAGCGCCATGGTCCAGACGAAGGTGTAGACCCTCACGCCCACGTCCTGAAGATCGAAGAGGAGCGCGTCCAGACCCGTGAGCATCTCGGGTGTCGGCTTCCGGACGGATCCATAGAGCGAGTACGAGGTCAGCCCGGTGGCGGCGTCCACGAAGTGATCCGACTCGACCATGTTGTCCTGCTTTTCGCCCCACGCGCCGTGCTGCGGGCCGAAGAGCGTGCGCAGGTCGAAGCCGGATGCGACGAGCTCGAGCGCGGTCGACTCGAGCGCGGACGTGACCGACGCCGGATGGTGGACGAGTCCGAGGCGGATCCCCTTCAGATGCGCCGCTTCACCATCCAGCAACCGCTCGGCTCCCGTGCGGACCGTCATGTGGCGACCAGCGCCGGAGCCGTCCCGAGACCTCTCAGGGCACCCAGGTGGTGAGCTCCGTGGCCGACGTGCGGTCCTTGGGCTCGGGGACCCCGGCCGGTTCCCCGACCTCGACGACGGCGACGATGCGCTCGTCCTCGGGGAGCCCCACCGCCTCGCGTGCGCGAGGATCGTCCATGACGGCGCCGGTCTTGATGTGCGTCCCGAGCCCCAGAGCGTGCGCGGCCAACGAGAGGTTCTCGATGCCCATGTAGGCGGCCGCGTAGTCCTCTTCCCGGATCTCGGGGTTGTCGTCCAGGACCACCGCGACGGCGATCATCGCCGGAAGCGCCGCGTGCTTCGCGACGACCTTGTCGACGACGGCCTTCGCGGCCGCCTCGTCATCGACCCGCTTCGCCTTCCGGGCTCCCAGGGCCGCGCCGTACGCCCTGCGCGCCTCGGGACCGAGGACGTAGAAGCGCCACGGCTGGGTCATCCTGTGGTTCGGAGCCTGGGCAGCCGCGTCGAGCAGCTGTTCGATCTCCACCCGCGTCACCGCGCGGTCGGTGAAGTCCCGAATCGAGCGTCGACCTAGAATGGTGTCGAGAGCTTCCATGGTCAGAAGAGCGCCTCCTGCGCCTCGAGTGTTCTCACGACTTCTCCGCACGTGCCCTCGCCGGTCCGCATGGACACGCTCAGGATGCGCCCCACGATACTCCCTCCCTCGGCGGTCGTGGAGCCGAACCAGCCGGCTCGCGCCCGCTCGAAGAGGCCGTCCTCGGACGGCCATTCGACCAGATCGTCGTACGCTCCGTTGACGAAGTCCCAGTACTCCTGATCGGGTCCGAACACGAGGCGCTGGAGGTTGATGCATGGTGTCAGGGTGGTGATGCCGATGAAGATCTCCCAACGAAGGCCGCGTGCCACGCTGGTGTCCGAGACCATGGCGGGGAGCGAGCGCACCCAGGCCTCCGCACCGTCCGGATACCGGAACCGCGCCCGCGCGACCGCCCCGTCCGCGGCCGCCCGCAGGGCGCTCAACCTCTCCGCCTCGACCGCACGGGCCGTGGCTGCGTAGAGATCCCCCAATGCGACGGCGCCTTCCTCCACCAGGGAGTACCCCGTGAGGTTGTCCATGAGCGTCGGCCCGTCGTCGCCGAGCAGGAATCCCAGCGACACGACTTCGGAAACCAGCTCCTCCGCCCGTTCCGTGCGTCCGTCCGCGAGCGCGGCGGCGGCGGCCGCGATGTGCGAGTAGGTCGCATCGCGGAACTCGGAGAAGCGGGGAATGGGCATGTTGACCAGGGTCAGGTCACGAGGCAGCGGGTCGACGTAGCGACCCGACGCGATATCGATGGCTCCTGCGTGGGCCAGCCTCGAGAGATCGGCCCTGGCGGGGTGCGCGGCGATCCGGTCGAGGAAGGCGCGCTGCTCGTCCGTCACACCCCGAGCGACCACGGTGAAGAGCGAGTCGGGCCACTCGAAGGGCTGCATGCCGGTGGGGTTGCTGTCGTCGATCTCAGGCAACCACGGCACGGCGATGCGCCGGGACGGCTCGGCTTCACCCTCCGGTGGAGTGCGATCGGTGCCCGCGTAGGAGAGGTCGTGAAGCAGGCGACCCGCTTCGCCCGGGGTCACGCTCTCGTCGACAGGCACCCGATAGGAGCGCAGCGCCTCGGCCCGTGCCCCTCGCGAGCTCACGTTGTCGAAGCCGGGGACGGCCAGCTCGGCCAGCACCGGACCGACCGCCGCGGTCGGAACGAGAGTCAGGATAGGGACGGCGATCAACGCCGCGAGCGCCCCCATGACGACCGCACCACGCCGCAGGAGACGGCCGAGGGACGCGTCATCGACGCTTCCGCGATGCAAGTCCTCACGCGGCGGCGCATCCTCACGCCACGCCCTGGCCTCCTCCGAGGTGAGGTCGGCGACCCAGGAACGGTGGTACCAGCTCCGCCGCGCGCGCCGCACCCTCGACGAGGCGACGGTGCCCGCAACGGCCGCGAAGACGTACAGCGCCGCCGCGGGTAGCGCGGTCGTCATCCAGAGACTCCCCGGCGAGATCCAGCCGCGGGCCCCGAGGATGATGCAGACGGCGAGCGCGTTGGGGAGCCAGATACCGGCGACGGCGTACATCGTCACCGAGAAGACGCGCAGCGAGGCAATCGCCTCGCGCTCCTTGCCATCCACCTCGGAGAAGTAGCGGCTACCCGTCATCAGGAAGCCCATGTCCCGCTCGGCGTCCGTGACGACGAGCTTGATCGTCTCGAAGTCGTACCCCTGCTGGAGCGCCTTCGAGACGCGTCGCATCAGGGTCATTGTCCGGACCAGGGCGTCCGCCGCGACGGTCAGCCCCAGGATGGCCAGAACGACCGTGACCCACCACGCGTCCGCGAAGGGGCCGAGCGTGGCGAACTCGAGATCCCGACCGAGCACAAACAGCAGAGGGACGACGAGAATCCCGCCCCCCAGGGCGGCTCGGGCGGCGACCCGTACGAGATCACCCTGAAGCCGCTCCAGCCCGGGCGGTGGCCATCGGACCCCAGAGGAGTCGGTAGCGGATCCGCCCGGGTCTGACTCCATCGATGCTGTCACGCAACGTCTCCTGATGCCGATCGTCCCCGACTAGGACACCCGAAGATAGCCCGCCTCCCGGCTCCTTGTCCCCCAGCCGAGGTCACCAGCGCTCCAGGCGTCCCTGAGCTGTAAAGAAGAGCACGCGCTCCTTCACCACGGCGCCGGTGAGGCTCGACCAGGCCTCCGCGTACAGGTCGACCTGACGCCGGTACGCCGTGCGACGGCGGGCGAAATCGGGATCGGTGCCGACGTCGGTCTTGTAGTCCGCGATGACCCACCCGTCCTTCTCCAGGAAGGCGAGGTCGATGACTCCCTCCAACACGTCGAGCGGCTCGGAGCCCTCGTCCGCCGGCGGGGACTCGTCCCGGTCGGGATCGTCGGGTCCGGCGAAGAGATCGAGCTGCCTGCGAGCTCGTCCGTTCCCGGCCGAGTCCCCGTCCTGCTCCGGGGGACCGCTCACTCCCGGGACGGCGAATGGGACCTCGGAGAGCATCCGCTCGGCCCGGCGTGCCCTGCTCCAGAGCTCTGAGCCCCGCACGGCTTCGACCAGCTCCAGGAGCTCGACGAGCTCGACAGGCTCTCCATGATCGTCGAGTGGACGCTCGTTCTGCACCAGGAGGTCACGGCACGTCGCCCGCACGCTCAACGGGTCGGGGTCCACCGCGGCCGCCGCGAGCGCTCCGTGCACCGCGCTGCCCCACGAGAATCCCCGGAAGGCCTCCCGCGGCGATGCCTGTTCCGGAGCGGCGGTCGCGGATGGACCGACCTCCTCGGGCTCGGGCAGGCCCTTGGCCAGCTGCGTGACCGTCGCGTGACGGTACGACGGGCGGGCGAGATGGCCGATCCGCTCCTCCGTGCCGGCCACCGTCTCACGCACCTCACCCCCGGTCGTCTCCACGGTCGCGCGCGGGGACGCGTCGCGCGGTTCCAGATCCAGCTTCTGGGCTCGCTCATCGAGCCAACCATGCAGCGCCCGCCAGGGAGAGCCATCCCGATCACCGTCCCACCGAACCACGAGCAACTCCTCCCTGGCCCTCGTGACCGCGACGTACAGGAGCCGTGTCTCCTCGGCAGTGTCGAAGCGCTCCTCGATCGCCTCCTTCTGGCTCCAGCCGGCGGGCGCGGCGAGCACACGGTCCCGCCCGTACCCGCTCGAGGCCTCCGTCACGCGGACGTGACCGACGGCTCCCCGCGGGCCACGCTCGATATGCATGGTCGGCGTCTTGGGGCTGCCACCCGCCGGATCGGCGAGCACCACCACCGGCGCCTCGAGGCCCTTGGCCTGATGCAGGTTCATGAGACGGACGACGTCGGGACGTCCGGGCTCGAGCGGCGCCTCCGCCTCGGCCAAGTCGAGCGCCGCCCCCAGGGCGGCGAGCGCGCCTGGCAGGGAGGCTTCACCGGCCAGAGCGGCGGAGCGTACCGCGTCCAAGGCGTAGACGAGCGCTCCCGCCCGTAGGCTCCCGAGCTCTCCAGCGGCAGCGTACGGCAGCAGACCCACCTCGCTCACCAGGCTCGCGATGAAGGTGTCGGCGGGCACGTCGTTCGAAGCCCGCCACCACGAGTGGAGGTGCCGGAGCGCGCCGAGCACGTCGGGGTGGCCACGCTCGCCGGGGCGCATGGCGTCGAACCCTCCACCGTCGAGTCGATGCTCGACCAGGCGCTCGTAGTCCAGCCCGAAGAAGAGACCGACCAGAGCCGCGACGACACCCACCGGATCACCCGGGTCGATCAAGCACGCCAGGAGCACCTGCAGCTCCTGGAGCTCCTCCTCGGCCCCGATGCCCGCGCCCGTCACCTGAACCGGGATGCTGTGAGCCTCCAGCGCCCTCGCGTACG
>JASFUR010000264.1:0-5334 GCA_050050215.1 Gemmatimonadota bacterium | reverse complement strand
ATCGCGCGGCTCGAGACGGAGTTGTTCGCGGACATACGCGAACGCGTCGGAGCGGCGGTCACGAGGCTGCAGGACGCCGCCGCGAGGGTGGCGGCCCTCGATGTGCTCGCCGCGCTCGCCGAGGTCGGGGCCAAGCAGGGGTACGTCCGCCCGGAGGTGCACACGGGTTTCGACCTCGTGGTCCAGGCCGGGCGCCACCCTGTCGTCGAGACGATGATGCCGCGCGAGGAGTTCATCCCGAACGACATCGCGCTCACGGAGGACGGTCACATCGTCGTGCTGACCGGGCCGAATATGGCGGGCAAGAGCACGGTCCTGAGACAGGTGGGCCTCATCCAGCTCCTGGCCCAGATCGGCTCGCTCGTTCCGGCCGACTCGGCCCGGCTCCCGGTGACCGACCGGATCTTCACTCGCGTGGGTGCGTCGGACAACCTGGCGCGCGGCCAGTCCACGTTCATGGTGGAGATGAGCGAGACTGCCGCGATCATGCACGGGGCCACCGACCGGAGCCTGGTGCTGCTCGACGAGATCGGGAGGGGGACGTCGACCTACGACGGCGTGTCCATCGCATGGGCCGTGACCGAGCATATCCACGAGCGCATCGGGGCGAAGACGATCTTCGCCACGCATTACCACGAGCTGACGCAGCTCGGCGATCTACTGGACGGCGTAAAGAACATGAACGTCTCCGTGCGCGAGGTCGGAGACCGCATCGTCTTCCTGCGTCGGCTGGTCGCGGGTGGTGCCGATCGCTCGTACGGAATCCATGTCGCACGCCTCGCGGGCCTGCCGCAGTCGGTCGTCGAGCGAGCACGGGAACTTCTGGCCGAGCTGGAGGGAACACATAGCGGAGGAGGGGAGGGGCTCGGCAGACACGGGCGGCACAGGCCGCTCTCCGAGGCTCCGCCCGATCAGCTGTCCATCTTCCACGTGGAGCACCCTCTGGTGCAGCGACTCCGCGGGATCGATCCGGACGAGTTGACCCCCAAGGAGGCACTTCAGATCCTGTACGAAATGGGCAGCATCACACGAATCGGGGAAGACGAGTGACGTCGGACGTATGGGCGATGCGCCTGTGCACGGGCATGGCCGCCACCTGCATCGTGGCGGCGTGCAGCACGGACAGGGAGATCGAGCAACCCACGCCTCTTTTCGCCGAGGTGCCCATCGAGTATCCCCTCCACATGTGGGACCAGGACATGGAAGGACAGACGCTCCTGCGTGTGCGCGTGGACGATACGGGGGCGGTCGACAGTGTGGAGGTGATGGAGACCTCGGGCTATGCGTCCTTCGACTCCGCGGCGGTCGCCGGAGCCCGGGAGCTCCGCTTCACGCCCGCCCGCCGGGACGGGAAGCGCATCGCGGTCTGGGCCGAGGTACCGGTGCACTTTTCCAAGCGCCCGCGGCCGGACACGCTCGGTGTGCCGGGCTCTCCCGGCGGGGTTTGAGCTGATTCCCTTCCGGAACTCGGTGGGGCCGTGGCCGTCCGCCCGGTGCGGGCGACTGCCATCGGAGGGCACGGATCACCGATGAAGATCGCGGTGCTGATGGGCGGAGTTTCCGATGAGCGTGAGGTGTCCCTCTCGTCCGGTGTGCAGGTCGCACGGGCCTTGCGTGATGCCGGACACGACGTCGTCTCCGTGGACACCGTGCGTGGGATGCTGAGTGGAGAGGAGGAGCAGACGCTCCTGTCAGGCGGCGTCCAGGCGGACCCGCCGAGCGCAGACGAGCTCGAATCGCTCGATCCCGGAAGGGCGGTTTCGCTCACCCGGAACCCCGACCTGGGCGAGATCGACGTCTACTTCGTGGCGCTCCACGGGGGTAGCGGTGAAGACGGCACCATCCAGTCCCTCCTCGACGCTGCCGGCGTCGCGTACACGGGAAGCGACCGTCTCGGCTGTTCGCTCGCGATGGACAAGCAGGTCAGCAAGCGACTTCTCCGGCAAGCGGGGATCCCGACCCCGGACTGGCTGGAAGGCCCTGCCGACGCCGACCGGGTCGTGGAGACGCTCGGTATTCCGGTCATCGTGAAGGCCGCGTCGGGTGGGTCTTCCTTGCGCCTGGTGTTGGCCCACGACCGCGACGAGCTCGAGCGAGCCATCGAGGAAAGCCGGGGCTGGAACGACCTCGTCCTGTTCGAGCGCTACGTCCCCGGTCGGGAGCTGACCGTGGGTGTGGTGGGAGGCGAGGCCCTCCCGGTCGGCGAGATCATCCCGGCCAACGAGATCTTCGACTACGAGTGCAAGTACCAGCCAGGCATGGCCCAGGAGGTCTTCCCGGCGAGCGTCTCGGACGAGCTGGCGCAGCGGGTGCAGCGGCTCGCCGTTCAGGCCCACGCCGCCCTGCGCTTGCGCGACTACTCGCGCATCGACTTCATCGTCGACGAGGATGGCGTTCCCTGGTGCCTGGAGGCCAACGCGGCTCCGGGGATGACCGGCAACAGCCTCCTGCCCAAGGCCGGCAAGGCAGCGGGGATCTCCTTTCCGGAGCTCTGCGACCGGATCGTCGGGCTCGCGCAGAAGCGGCGCGGGGCCCATTCTACCTGACCCGGCCCGCCGTTCAGGGCCGGGGTCCGGTAGCAGGAACCTGCCCTCGGGTCGGGTGTTTGGATAAAACCGCTCGGGTTCTTCGAGAACGACATGGCCTACGCAACCAGAAGCTTCGGATTCAGCTATTCGCTCACCCCCGTGGTGAAGCGTTTGCTGATCGCGAATGTGGTCGTCTTTTTCGTGTACGCCGTTCTCGGGCCGGGGGCGCAGGGCTTCGTGCTCGAGTGGTTCGCCTTCCAGCCGACGCTCGAGCTGCTGTCCCGCCCGTGGGTGCCCGTGACGTACATGTTCATGCACGGATCGTTCGGGCACCTCCTGATCAACATGCTGATCCTCTTCTTCTTCGGGCCGCCGCTCGAAGCGAAGTGGGGCGGTCGCGAGTTCCTGACGTTCTACCTGATCTGTGGTCTGGGCGGAGCCGCGCTGAGCTTCTTCTTCCAGCCGGGTTACATGATCGGGGCTTCCGGTGCGCTGCTCGGCGTCATGGTGGCCTTCGCGATGAATTGGCCCGACGCGCCCATCTACGTCTGGGGCATCTTCCCCATCAAGGCGAAGTACCTGGTCGGTTTCTTCGTCGTGATGGACCTGATCAGCGCCCAGTCGGGGGTCCAGAGCGGAAGCGTCGCCCACTTCGCGCACCTGGGAGGCGCCCTCACCGGCTTCCTCTATCTGAAGGCCGACTGGCGACCCAGGGACAGGCTGCGCCGCCTGCAGAGCGCTGCGACCAAGCGCCGGCGCCTCGCGATCGTCCCACGGGACGAGAACGGCGAGGAGCACCCCGAGGAGCAGTCCTCGCGGGAGTCGCGCCGGGAGGACCCCGCGCTCTACGACAAGGTCGACGCGGTTCTCGACAAGATCTCGGCGGAGGGGATGTCGGCCCTCACGCAGGACGAGCTGGAGCTCCTCGATCAGGTATCGAAGAGGCACCGGAGCAACTGACGCGACCCCGGGCCGCCTTGTTCCCGGATCCGTGCCGAAACAGCTTCAGTGACCTGCCGCCCCAGCGCGGCGCCGCTACGTAGAACCGGCGAGGTACCATCATGCAGTTGCAAGCGGTAGCTCTTGGACGTCGCTCCCACGCCACCGCGATGGGGGCTTTTCTTTTCTTGACGGCTTGTGCGGGGAGCCCGCCGCCGCCTCCTGCCCAGCCCGAGCCAGCCGCCGCGCCCGCCGCCGCCCCTGCCCCCGAGCCCGAGTCGGAGCCGACCCCGGCCCCGGAGCCGGAGCCCCTGGTCTACGGCGTCGATTTGGACACGATCCAGGCCGGGGAGTTCGACCAGGGCAAGATGTGGACGTTCGACGCTCCGCCGGCCGATTACTTCGCGGAGACATACGGATTCGACGCCGATTCCGCCTGGTTCGCGCACGCCCGTCTCGGGGCGCTGCGCATTCCGAGCTGCTCGGCCTCCTTCGTCTCGCCGCACGGCCTCGTGATGACGAACCATCACTGTGCGCGGGAGTTCTTGACCCAGGTCACGCGGGAGGGCGAGTCCCTGCTGGACTCCGGCTTCGTCGCGCAGGACCTCGCCGACGAGCGGCCCGTCGAGGACTTCAACGCCGATCAGCTGGTCGAGATCATCGACGTGACCGACGAGGTGAACGCCGCGCTCGACGCGCTGCCGATGGACCAACGCGGGGATCGGCGCGAGGAGCTGCTCGACGAGATCGAGCAGCGGTTGCTGGACGAGCGCGGAGGGGAAGGCTCGGGCTTCGTCGTCGAGATGGTCTCGCTCTACAACGGGG
The DNA here is from genome assembly GCA_050050215.1 of Gemmatimonadota bacterium. Taxonomy (GTDB): domain Bacteria; phylum Gemmatimonadota; class Gemmatimonadetes; order Longimicrobiales; family Gaopeijiaceae; genus UBA2982. Next base: position 1,042 of record JASFUR010000264.1, on the reverse strand, counting down.
GGCGCACGTCGGCGTACGTCTTCCGGCGCTACACGAACGCGAAGATCGTGGCGGCTCCGGAGCTGCAGATGGGCTTCTTCGGAGGCGATCCCGACAACTTCACATACCCGCGCTACGCGCTCGACTTCTCGTTCTTCCGCATCTATGGAGACGACGGCCAGCCGATCTCCAACGAGTCCTACTTCCATGTGGACGACGACGGTCTCGAGGAGGGAGAGCCGATCTTCATCATCGGCAATCCGGGCTCGACGAGCCGCCTCCAGACCGTGGCCGAGCTGGAGTACCGGCGCGACGTCGGGGACAGGGGGGTCGTCGGATTCTACCGGTCACGCATGGAGGCGTTGGGCGAGTTCAATGCCGCGCATCCGGCCGAGGCCGAGGAGCTCGATCTCAGAAACCAGTACTTCAGCCTGTCGAACTCGTTGAAGGCGGTGAGCGGCCAGCTGCGCGGCCTGGAGGATCCGATTATCCTCGCCCGCCGGCGGGATACGGACCGCAAGTTCCAGGAAGCCATCGAGGCCCGTCCCGATCTCGCGGACCGGTACGGCTCGCTCATCGAGCGCATGGCCGAGCTGCAGGACCAGAAGAGGGAGCTCGCGGCACCCTACCTCACCTTCCTCGGCTTCGGGAGTCCCGATTTCTCCTCGACCACGCTCTTCCGGGCTTTCTTCGCGTTCCAGGTGCTGAGCGCCCGGCAAGGTGGGGCGCCTCAGGCGCAGATCGACGGGCTGGTCGACCAGATCCGCTCGGTTCCGGATCGACCACAGGACCTCGATCGGCTGATGCTCGAAGCGCGCCTGCGCGATCTCGTGCGTGCCTACGGGGCCGACTCGGACGTCGCCCGCGCGACGCTGGCGGGCATGACCGTGGAGGAGCGTGCCAGGTCCGTCGTCACCCAGTCGGCGCTGCAGGACTCGGCGAGCGCCGTACAGGCGGTAGAGAGCGGCTCGCTCACGATGGCGGACCCCGCCCTCGCCGTGATGCGCGGCATTCTGCCCGCCTACATCGAGTACCAGAACATCTTCCCGATCTTCGACGAAGA
>JASFUR010000263.1:0-5392 GCA_050050215.1 Gemmatimonadota bacterium | reverse complement strand
ACTGGGCGGAGCTCGTCCTCGGAGCTTCTTTCGCCTTTCCGTTCCTGGGCGTTCTGCTCGCACATGAGATGGGCCACTACGTGGCGGCGCGGGTGCACCGGGTCAGGGCGTCGCTGCCGTACTTCATTCCGTTCCCGCCGTACTTCTCCATCATCGGGACGGTCGGGGCGTTCATCCGCCTCAAGGGGCCGACCGTCCGGCGCGCGATCCTCTTCGACGTGGGCTCGTCCGGCCCCATCGCGAGTTTCCTCGTGTCTGTGCCGCTCCTGGCGATCGGTTTCACGCTTTCCACACAGGTTCCTGGGCGCGCGACGCTCGCCAGCCCGTTCGTCATCGAGTTCCTGGGCGATAGAGTCCTCCTCGGGAACGGTCTCGCGACCCACGTCATGGCGACGTTGTTCGCGCCGGGCGTCGTGGGTGAGACGCTGATCCAGCTTCACCCACTCGCACTCGTGGGATGGCTCGGTCTCTTCGTGACGGCTCTCAACCTGCTCCCCCTCGGCCAGCTCGACGGTGGCCACATCCTCTATGCGATCGCACCGTACCATCACCAACGCGCCGCGCGTGCCTTCTTCTTCTGCCTCATTCCCCTAGGGGCGATCTGGTGGGGTTGGTGGGCCTGGGCGGTGTTGGTCCTCCTCGTGAATCGGGGCCGGGTGGAGCATCCGACGGTCATCCAGCGGCAGGAAGGCATCGGAAGCTTCCGGCGCATCCTCGGCTGGGCCCTAATCGCGATCTTTTTCCTCACGCTGGTCCCGGTTCCCCTCCACATATAGTTCGCGAAACCCGGAAGCGGTTGATTCGCCGGATGCCGCTTACCTAAGGGATCATCGCGCCCGTGAGTCTTTCGAAAAACTTGACTTTTCGGTGGGCGCCCAGAAACATTCGTTTACTCGACTTTTCGGGGAAATCCGAGGCTCGCGGAGGGCAGGGGTGGCACGACACAACCGAGAGGGTGTGGGAGCCGACCAGCGCGGTTTCGAGTACGGCGTCAGCTACCAGCCGGACTGGCTGAAGCTCGTCAAGGTGACTCGACAGCTGGAGAGCGGGCGTCAGTCGACCAAGACGCTGTTCCGCAACCCCGCCAATGGCCCGGAGGCCGAGCCGGGCGACCGCATCCGTACACGGATCACGTCGTCCGATCAGGCTCTGGACTTCGAGGTGGCCCTCACCGATCCCAAGTCCGCGGTGCGGAGGGTCCGCATCGCGTACGAGGTGCCGGGCTCGAATGGCCGTACCGAGGAAGTGGAGTTCACGCTCGAGAGCGAAGATCTGCCGGACGAGTAGATCCGGCCGGGGGTCGCGCGTCCGTGCGGTCCGCGTTGTAGATTTCTGAATGTCCGTCTTCGTTCGGTCCGTCGAGGGTGTGGGGAGCGGTGGCCTGCGGGTGGTCGTGGCCGTGGGCCGGGCGGGCTATCTCGCCGTCGACGCCTTCAAGGCCCTGCGACGGGTCGAGTTCTGGGGGCCTCACCTCCTGCCGCAGATGGCCCGAGTCGGGGTCGAGTCCGTCCCGATCGCGCTGTTCATCGCGATGTTCACCGGCATCGTCCTCTCGCTGCAGGCCTCGTACACCTTCACCGGCACCATGCCCCTGTACTTCGTGGGCACGCTCGTCGGGAAGACCATGGTGCTCGAGCTCGGCCCGGTGCTGACGGGGCTCGCGTTGTCCGGGCGCGTGGGTGCGAACATCGCCGCGGAGATCGGCACGATGCGGGTCACCGAGCAGATCGACGCCCTCGAGACACTCGCATACGATCCGGTCGCCTACCTGGTGGTTCCGCGGGTGCTCGCCGGTGCGCTCATGTTCCCCGTGGTCGTGATACTCGCCAACGCCGTCGGGATCGTCGCCGGGTGGGCGACCGCGCTGTCCCTGCTCGACATGTCATCGCAGGAGTTCCAGAAGGGCCTCGAGCTCTTCTTCAGGCCGTGGGACGTCGAGTTTTCGATGATCAAGTCGGTTACGTTCGGCATCACCGTCACCGCCGTGGGCTGCTCGTTCGGGTACCATTGCAGGGGAGGCGCCGAGGGCGTCGGGACCGCCGCGACCCGCTCCGTGGTCGTCGCCACGACGATCCTCCTCGCTCTCGACGCATTCTGGGCCTACGTCCTCCTGTGAGCGCCCCATGAGCATCGAGATGGTCAATGTCCACAAGGCATTCGGGGAGAAGGAGGTCCTCAAGGGCTTCACCCTGACGATCCCGGACGGGGAGACGGTGTCCGTCGTCGGCGGTTCGGGATCCGGCAAGTCCGTCGCCCTGAAACACATCGTCGGGTTGATCCGGCCCGACGAGGGCGACGTGTGGATCGATGGTGACAACGTGAGTCGTCTGGATCGGGAGTCGGTCTACGAGCTGCGCAGGAATGTCGGCTACGTCTTTCAGTTCGCAGCGCTCTTCGATTCGATGACCGTCGCCGAGAACGTGGGGATGGGACTGCGACGGATCCCCGATATGGAGGACGACGCGATCGACGAGCGCGTGCTCGAGTGCCTGCACCTGGTCGATCTCGAGGGGTACGGGGATCGACTGCCGTCGGAGTTGTCCGGCGGTCAGCGCAAGCGGGCGGGCTTCGCACGTGCGATCGCGACGAAGCCCAAGTACCTGCTCTATGACGAGCCGACCACCGGGCTCGACCCGGTGACGACCGCCGTGATCGACGAGCTGATGATCCGCATGGCTGAAGAGCTCGGCGTAACCGGCGTCGTCATCACACACGACATGAAGAGCGCCTACCGGATCTCGGACAGGGTCGCGATGCTCTACGACGGGCGAATAAGGTTCGTAGGCACACCGGACGAGATGCAGAATACGGAGGATCCAGTGGTGAAGGGTTTCGTCGAGGGTCGACCCGCGCTCATGGAGTCCGCGCTTTGAGCTCGGGTCGCGAGTTCATGGTCGGCGTGGTCATCATCGCCGCGGTGGTGGTCGGCGTGGGCGGCACGCTCTGGCTGCAGGGTCGGACGTTCGGGCCGATCGTCAGCATGGATGCCTACACCGAGACGGTCGGGCAGTTGGCCGAAGGAAACGCCGTTCAGTACCGCGGTGTCCGGATCGGTCACGTCGAGCGGATCGTGGTGCTTCCAGACGGGAGTGGCGTCCGGGTGACGATGGTCCTCGAGAGCGACGTCTCGCTGCCGAACGATCCGGCGGTCATCCTCGCCCCCGAGTCCATGTTCGGCTCCTGGCAGGCCGAGATCGTCAGTCGAGAGCTCTATCCGGACTACCCGTTCTTCGACATCTCCCGTCGAGAGGCCAGCGAGTCGAGGGCGCTCGGCGCATACGCCCTACCGGAGTTGTCTCGGCTCTCCCGCTCTGCGGAGCAGATCTCGAACAACCTTCAGGGGCTCACGGAGCGTCTCGAGGTCGCGTTCAACGACGAGACCGCGACGAATCTTTCGTCGGTCATCGACAACATCCAGGCGATGACCCGGGAGTTGCGGGCGTTCGTGGAACAGCAGTCGGCAGTGGCCAGCTCGATCACCGCCAACGCGGACAGCGCGCTGAGCGAGGTCGAGCTAGCCGCCCGCGCGGCCCGCCGGACCTTTGATCGCGTCGAGGGTATGGTGGAACAGGGCCGCGTCGACTCGATCCTGACCAACGTGAGGGTCGCCAGCGCCGGGCTTCGCGACGTCGCGACGATCCTTTCGGACTCGACGTCTGGCCTGGGGGTCACGCTCGAGCGCGCCGATTCGACATTTGCCCGGCTCGATCGGATCACAGCGCGGCTCGATTCCGGAGAGGGCTCTCTGGGGCGCCTGTTGTCGGATACCACCTTCATCATGCGGGCGGAGGATGTGTTGGAGCAGGTCGATCTCCTGATGCAGGATCTGCGCGAGAATCCCAGACGATACATCCGGTTGTCCATCTTCTGATTGTGGGAAAGCGTCCTCCACCAAAGGTCGTGAAAAGCGCCGGTGGCGTGGTCATCCGCGACATCGACGGGGTTCCGCACGTGCTCGTCATCCGGGACCCCTACAAGAAGTGGGGACTGCCCAAGGGGCACACCGAAGAGGGCGAGACTCTTCAGCAGACCGCGCTCCGTGAGGTCTCCGAGGAGACGGGGCTCACGAAGCTGGAGTTGGGGCCGGAGCTCATCACGATCGATTGGACGTTCCGGGGCGACGGCGGGCGTATCCACAAGTTCGCGACGTTCTTCCTCATGTTCTCGGCCGAGGGCGATCCGGTCCCGGAAGCCGCCGAGGGAATCACCGCCGTGCGGTGGATCCGCCTCGACCGTGCCCACCGGCGCATCTCGTACCAGAACGCTTCGGAAGTGGTGAGGGCGGCCCAGGAGCGGTACTCGGGCGGATCCTCCCCCGCGAGCTGAGCCGCTGACGGGTCGGGGTGACACAGCGCCCCGACCGGGCCACACTTGTCCACGAACACATCCGGGCGATCTTCAGCGCTCGTCCGTTGGACGCGGCCTGCGACACGCCGCGCGGACGTCGACGAGAACCCCTCGGGCCTTCCCGTGGCGATGATCCCGTGGTGTTCCCGATGGCAATCCCTGGGCGATTCCCCCCCGCGGGAACCTCCGGGGCTTGGGTATGTGGAGCGTCCTCGAGTGGAACGTGAACAGGTGACGGCGACATGAGTGACAGCATGGTTCGTGAGCGCGAGAGCATCGTGATCATCGGCTCGGGTCCAGCTGGCTGGACCGCAGCCGTCTACGCGGCGCGGGCCGAGCTGCAGCCGCTCGTCATCGAGGGATCGTTCAGCCGCACGATGATTCCCGGCGGACAGCTCATGTTCACCACCGAGGTCGAGAACTACCCCGGCTTCAAGGACGGTGTCGACGGCCAGACGCTCATGATGGAGATGAAGGCTCAGGCCGAGCGCTTCGGGACGCGGGTCGTCACGGAGGACGTCGTGGAAGTGGACGCCGGCCAGCACCCGTTCCGGTTGGTCACGACGTCGGGTCAGGAGGTCTTCGCCGAGTCCGTGATCGTGGCTACGGGGGCGAACGCCAAGTGGCTCGGGCTGGAGAACGAGGAGCGCCTCGCCCAGTCGGGCGGCGGCGTGAGCGCCTGCGCCGTGTGCGACGGGGCGCTGCCCCATTTCCGGGAGCAGGTGTTGGTCGTCGTGGGCGGCGGTGACACGGCGATGGAGGACGCGCTGTACCTCACGAAGTTCGCGAAGGAGGTCGTCGTCGTTCACCGTCGTGACGAGCTGCGTGCCTCTCAGATCATGGCGGACCGGGCCCAGGCGCACGAGAAGATCCGCTTCGAGTGGAACAAGGTCGTCACGGAGGTCTACGGCGACGACGTGATCACAGGCGTTCGGCTCGAGGACACCGTGACCGGCGAGGAGAGCGATCTCGATGCCGGCGGGCTCTTCGTCGCCATCGGTCACGCGCCGAACACCGGCTTTCTGGAGGGCGTCGTGGAGCTCAA
>JASFUR010000262.1:0-5426 GCA_050050215.1 Gemmatimonadota bacterium | reverse complement strand
CCGCGAGATCGCAGCCATCGAGTAGCCGATACGTCGGTGAAGGAAAACCTTCTTGTGGCGCGGCGTCCCGGGCGCACAAGTTGCGAGCATGACCATCCATCCTGCCCCATGCCTTCGTCACCGGCCGGCCCGCGCCTGCGCGCGCGTCGCTCGGTTCGTTCTCGCGGTCGCGCTTGCAGGCATCGCGCCCCTCTCGGCCCAGTCCCCCCACACGGTCCGTGACACGGTCCTGGAGAACGGTCTCCAGGTGATCGTGCTTCCGAGCCACGCGATTCCGGTCGCGACGATCGAGGTGGTGGTGCGGGCGGGGGCCTTCACGCAGATCGACGCTCAGGACGAGGGCGTGCCCCACATCCTCGAGCACATGCTCTTCAAGGCCTACGACGGCGGTCGGGGCTTCCGGGGGGAGGCGGGGGATCTCGGAGCGGCATACAACGGGACCACCAGCGACGAGCGCGTCACGTATTTCGTCACGCTGGCCTCGGACCGGGTCGAGGACGGCATCGACGCGCTGGGTAAGCTCGTGGACGACCCGGACTTCAGCCAGCGCGACCTGGACGGCGAGCTTCAGGTGGTGAGGGGCGAGCTCGAGCGTATGGTGTCGGACCCATACCAGGTTCTCGACATCATCTCGAACCGCGTGCTCTGGGGCACGGCATTCCAGCGCAAGAACGCGATCGGCAACATGATTACGATTCTGAGCGCCGAGCGTGACCGGGTGAGAGACCATTACCGGAAGTACTACATCCCGAACAACTCGGCGCTGATCGTCACCGGCGACGTCGAGCCCGAGCAGGTCTTCGAGTGGGCCGACGACAACTTCGACGGCTGGGACGAGCGGGATGATCCGTTCGAGGACTTCACTCCGATTGCGGTCTCTCCCTTGGAGAAGGACACCACGTTCGTGGTCGACACCCCCTCCACCGACGTCACCATCTCCGTGAAGTGGCAGGGACCGAGCCTGGGTGAGGATCCGGTCGGCGCGCTCGCCGCCGACGTCTTCTCCCAGATGTTCAACCAGATCAACTCGGGGGCTCAGGGTCGTCTGGTCGACACGGGGGTCTTCCAACTCGTGACCATGGGCTACCGGACGCTACAGAACGTCGGGCCCGTGAGCATGAGGGCGCGCACGACGCCCGAGCAGATCGTGCGCGCGCTGACCGAGCTCGGCGTGGAGCTCGCGCTCTTCTCGGACCCGACCTACTTCGACGAGGACGACCTCGAGGCGGCGAAGCGCGCGCTTCGCTTCGAGAGCGCCGTCCGGCGTGAGGTCGCCGCGACCGCCGCCCATTCGCTGGCGGACATGTGGGCGATCGGAGGTCTGGACTACTACCGGACCTACGAGCAGGGCCTCCAGGAGATCACGCTGGAAGACGTACGTGCCTATGTGGATCGCTACCTCGTCGGTCAGCCCCGGGTCATCTCGGCGATGGCGACCGAGGAGCTCATCGCTCCGCTCTCCACGGCGTTGGGCCAGATCGTAGCGCAGTGGCCGAGGGTCTTCCGATGAGGGGGCGGACGAGGTGCCTGTCGATGGCGGGGGCGCTCTGCGCCTCGGTGCACGCGCTGGCCCTGGCCGCGGCGCCGCTGTCGGCGCAGACGACCGAGCCGGTGGTCTACGAGGTCGAAGGGGTGCGGGTGGTCCAGTCCGTCCAGCCGGAGCGCGAGCTCGTCGCGGCTCGGCTCTATCTGCTGGGCGGGGCGCAGCGCCTGACGCCCGAGACGGCCGGGGCAGAGCGGCTGATCCTGCGCGCCTCGGCGCGCGGAACGGAGTCCTTCCCGGGCAACTCGATCCGGGATGCCCAGGTCGAGACCGGCAGCCGCTTCACGACGTCGACGGGCCCCGACTGGTCCATGATCGGCTTCAACGGGCTCGCCGAGGAGTTCGATGCCTCCTGGAAGATCCTGGCCGAGCGGGTCGCGCGCCCGACGCTCGACACCGCCGGGGTGGAGCTCGTACGGGCCCAGGTGCTGACCGGGATCCGCTCCGACACGGAGTCGCCCGACGCGGCCGTGCGCGAGCTGGCCGGTCGGCTCGCCTTCGCCGGTCATCCCTACGCGGTGGAGGTCGACGGCACCGAGGCGGCGGTGAGCAACCTGACCATCGACGACTTGCGCCGGTTCCACGACGAGGAATTCGTCCGCTCACGGATGCTCCTCTCTGTGGTCGGGCCGATCGATCGCGCCACGGTCGAGGCGGCCGTGCGCGCGGAGCTCGCCGACCTTCCCCTGGGCTCGTACACGTGGCAGCTACCGGAGCCCTGGATCAAGGACGCTCCCAACGTCGTCAACGAGTACCGAGACCTCCCGACCAACTACATCATGGGGTACTACGGCGGCCCGAGGATGTCCGATGAGGACTACCCGGCCTTCCAGGTCGCGGTGGTTGCGCTCTCCGGCCTCATCTCCGGGCGGATCCGCGCGCGAGGCTACTCGTACGCGGCCGGCGCGCCGCTGATCGAGCGGGCCGCGTCCGGCGGCGGGATCTACGTGAGCACCGTTCGTCCCGACGAGACGATGCTCGTCATCAACAACACGATCAGCGACATCAAGCGGGGTGGGCTGCGGCGCGCGGATCTGCAGGAGTACGCAGAGAACTCGACGCTCGAGTACTACCTCTCCAACCAGAGCAGCTACCAGCAGGCCGACTTCCTGGCGACGTCGCTCCTGCTTCGCGGCAGCCCCCAGTCGGTGTCGGATTGGGTGGAGACCCTGCGGGGCGTGGAGGGCTTCGAGGTTCGCGGCGCGGCCGACCGGTACATCACGAACATCCAATACGGCTTTCTGGGATCGGGGGTGGTACCGACGGACCGGATGACGCGGAACTGAGCCCACCCGCGCCGAGAGACCCCCTCCGGCGAGACGCCGCGCGTGCGCCTCGGGACGCTAGCGGATCTCCGGGCGCACGTACCCTTCCGGGAGTACCCCGTGCGGGTCCGGTCGCACGCTCAGATAGGTGACGTGGTCGGGGATCTCGAGCCACGCATGGAGCGTCCCTGCCGGAATGACGACGACGTCGCCTCCGTGGATCTCGCGGATCGTGCCTCCGATCGCGTCGGCCGAGAACGTCGGGCCGACGACGTCGCTGCCGGCGGACGGCTCGGTCGCGTTCGTCATCTCGGTCGACGTGAGTAGCGTGCCCCAACCCGACAGCACGACGTAGACCTCGGACACGTCCACGTGCACGAGCCCATTGTGCTCGCCGTCACTGTCCCGGTCGGGGGTCCTGTGCAGTATGCCCACGGCGACGTTTCCGTCTCCTTCGCCGAGGCCCACGACCTTCAGCTGCCTGTCGATGGAGACACCCGGCATCCCGTGCAGGACGAGCTCGATCTGCTCGCGGAGGATGTCCTCGGCCGCGTCCTGCGCGGCGACGGGGTGGGGGAGGACAATCGCGACGGTCAGGACCAGGACGAGGGCGCGGATGCGCATGAGGACCCCTCTCGTGTGAGGACGAAGCGTGCTTCCTGCGGTGGCTCGGTGACGGGCGAGCGTATCTCGGAGGTCGGGCGTCAGCAAGGCCCCAGCCACGAGGTCACGAGCTCGATCTGCTTCGGCTCCAGGAGGGGTGGGGGGTGGCCACAATCCGGAACCTCCACGACCGTGGCCCGCGGGCCACGGTCGCCCATCTCCGCCGCGGTGTCGGAGAGAAGGAGGTCGGAGTCCTCGCCCCTGAGCACCAGAACGGGGCAGTCGATCGCGTCCCAGAGCTGCCACATGTCGGTGTCCTGGTCGGCCGTCTCGAGGAAGCGCACGGCGATGTCGGGGTCGTAGTGGAGGCGGTAGCCGCCGTCGCTCGGGCGCGTGCTGCGCTCGGTCATCCGACGCCACTGGGCGTCCGTCAGGTCGCCGAAGGGCGCACGGGTCTCGCGGAGTCGGGCTTCGGCCTCGTCTAGATCGGTGAAGGTGGGCCGCTCCCGCAGATAGGTCGCCAGCCGCTGGAGCGCCGCCCTGGGAATGAATGGACCGATGTCGTTCAGCACCAGGCGACGAACGGGTGAGCCGTCGCCGGCGGCCGTCGCCATTCCTATGATGCCGCCCATGGACGTGCCGATCCAGTCGACCTCTTGGACCTCGAGATGCCCGAGGAGCACGTGGACGTCCGCCACGTACTTCGGCGTGACGTACCCCTTGGGGTCGGCGAGCCAGTCGCTATCGCCGCGGCCCGCCATGTCGACTGCGACCACGCGGTAGCCCATCCCGGCCAGCGCCGGTGCGAGCACCTCGAAGTCGCGCGCGCACCCGGTGAGGCCGTGAACACAGAGGACCGTTCTCGCGGCGGTCGGTGAGCCCCACTCCAGGTAGGCGACGCGGTGCGGCCCCGATCTGGACGAGGTGACCACGAAGCCGGGGCGGAGCTCGCTTCCGGTCACGGGGACAGCGCGGACTCCAGCACGTGCCCGTCGAGGTCGTCCGGGACGGTGACGCCCGCCAGGCGGGCCAGCGTCGGCGCCAGGTCCACGGTCGCTACGGCCTCGGAGGAGCGGCCCTGTGCCACACCGGCGCCGAGGAAGACGATCGGGACATCCCGGTCGTACCTGTAGGGCGAGCCGTGTGTCGCCCGGTTGCTACCCCAGATGAGGGTGTTCTCGCGGAAGCGCGTATACACGCCCCATCGGGCGCTGAGCTGAGGCGCGCGCGTTCTGGAATGCGAGTGCGCGTAGAGGACCGCGAAGGAGTCGGCGGCCTGACCCGACTCGATCTCGTCGAACGTATATGCCGCCGCGACGAACGGGAGCTGCTCGATGGCGCGCTTCACTGCCTCCGGCCCGTCCGCCTCCACGCTGCGGATGGTGGCGATGAACCGGTCGCGATCCGCGCGGCCGAGTCGCGCCGCAGGCACCCCGTCGTCCGCGAGCTGCTCGGGGATGTCCAGCACGCCGTGATCGGCCGAGAAGGCCAGCACCCACCGTCCGGGTCCTACGCTCTCGTCCAGATAGTCGAAGAAGGCGCCGAGCTCCCGATCGAGCTTCACCAGGTTGTCCAGCTGCTCACGGCTCATGGGGCCGAAGTTGTGGCCGACCAGGTCGGTCTGGGAGAGCGAGATACCCAGGAAGTCGACACTTCCCCGCTGCCCCAGCTCGAGCTCGTCGATCGCCTCCTCGGAGAAGGCGAGGACGGCTGCGTCGGGGAACGGGGTGAACTCGTAGCGCCAGTGGTTCAGCTCCCGGGGATCGTCGGCATCGACCAGGTCCGAGGCCAAGTGGGGGAACGCGGTGTGCTGACCGTCCAGCTCGTATCGGGACGTGTCCGGTCGGGTCCACGCCGCGGCTGCGGGGGGCAGCTCGCTGTCCCACTCCGTCTGCGCATACAGCCCGGGCATCTCGGAACGATTGAAGCGGGCGACCCAACCCGGGTACCGGTCGTGATAGTAGTCCGAGGTAATGAACTCGCCGCCACGGTCGGCCATCCAGTACACTTCGCCA
>JASFUR010000261.1:0-5431 GCA_050050215.1 Gemmatimonadota bacterium | reverse complement strand
GCTGGCGCGCCCGGGGCGGGCGTGGCCACGTCGAAGCCTCCCCCGAGGAACGCCCGTCCGGGTGTGTACTCCGACTCCTCCGGCCGGTAGATCGTGGCGTAGTCCTGCCATGCGGTGAAGTAGAAGAGCCGGGTGCGGGGGCTGAACGACGGCGGATACCAGTTGGTCCCACCCTGGTTGCCCGGGAACGTCGGCATGCCCTCCGGCTGCGGCGTCGGGATGGGTCGGCCGTTCTCGTCGAGCCCGCTCGACCAGTTCACGCGCACGAACGGCTCACCGGACAGGAACTCGCCGGTCTCCCGGTCCAGCACGTAGAAGTAGCCGTTCCGGTTCGCCCAGAGCATGAGCTTCCTCTCGCGGCCCTCCCACATCATATCCGCGAGCACCGGCACCTGCACCGAGTCGTAGTCGTAGCCGTCGTTGGGCGTGAACTGGAAGTGCCACACCAGCTCACCGGTGTCGGCGTCGAGGGCGACGACCGCGTCCGAGTACAGGTTGTCGCCCGGGCGCTGACCCGGGTTCCAGTCGGGGCCCGGGTTGCCGACGCCCCAGTACGTGAGGTTCAGCTCAGGATCGTACGACCCCGTGATCCACACCGGCGCTCCGCCGTGCTCCCAGTCGTCGCCCTCCCACGTGTCGTGGCCGGGCTCGCCGGGTCCGGGAATCGTGTAGAAGCGCCAGGCCTCCTCCCCGGTGTCCGCGTCGTAGGCCGCGACGTATCCGCGGATGCCGAACTCACCGCCGCCGACACCGACCAGGACTTTGTCCTTGATGACGAGCGGCGCCATGGTGATCGAGTAGGCGAGGTTCACGTCGCCCACCTCGGTCTCCCAGAGCGGCTTCCCGTTGATGCGGTCGAGCGCGATCAGGTGAGCGTCGAGCGTCCCCATGAAGACCTTGTCGTCCAGGATCGCCACACCGCGGTTGTTGGCGCCACAGCATACCAGCGCATTGGGCGCGTTCGTGTGTCGATACGTCCAGAACACCCGTCCGGTCCGCGCGTCGATGGCCATGACGTCATTGGGGCGCTGCGTCAGGTACATGATGCCGTCGACCACGATCGGGTTCGACTGCCAGGCCCCGAAGACCTGGTTCGGGAGCATCCACTTGAGCTCCAGGTCGTCGACGTTCGCGCTCGTGATCTGGTCGAGCCGGCTGTACCGCTGGCTGGAATACGTGCCGTTGTAGGTCAGCCAGTTTCCGGGCGTCTCCGCGGCGCTGAGGATCTGTTCGTAGGAGACCTGGGCACGAAGGGCGCCGGGAACCGCCAGGCTCCCGAGCATGAACGCGGTCAGGACTGTGCGCTTGATCGTCTTCATGGGAGGCCCTGCAGCGAAAGGAGGTAACCGATGACGTCCGCGAGCTGATCGCCGGAGAGGGTGGTGGGCAGGTGCGTCGGCGTGCGACTGACCTCGAAGTCCACCAGCTCGTCCTTCACGAACGAGCGCAGCCGGCCCTCGGAGTCGATCATCTGCACCGAGTACGTGTCTTCGTTGAGCCGGCGTCCGCGGACTCGCTCACCGTCCTGTGTGATCGCCACGACCGGACGGTTGATCGGGAGGAGCGCCGTATAGGGATCCAGCAGCGTGCGTTGAAGCGCCTGGGGAGTCCGGATCGCTCCGATGTCGCTCAGGTCCGGAGCGGTCCTCGGCCCCACTCCGTTCACCCGGTGACACGACGAGCACTCGCCCGCGCCCTGGAATACCTGACGTCCGCGGTCCGCGTCGCCAATCCGGACCGCGACTCCACTCGGATCGAACCCAGCCCGGATGTAGGCGATGATGCCGTCCATCTCGGCGGCGCTGAAGTCGAACGCGGGCATTCGCGAATCGTCCACGCCGGTCGAGATGATGCGGCGCAGATCGTCGTCCGACCGGTCACCGCGGAACTGCCCGCGGCGCAGATCGATCCCGTCGACCCGATCGCCCTGTGGGCCGTGGCACAGCGCACACTCGGACACATAGAGGCGCGAGCCTGCTTCGATGGCCGCGCTCGTGTATTGGTGGTCCGCCAGCTGGGCCGCCGCCGCGGCGGGCGCCACCTGCAACAGCACGCAGATCACGCCCCCGATGGCTGAGGAGCGGAAGAAGGAGCGCATGGGTTCTCCCAGGTCGGTCTCGTGAGGTACTCGGCAATCCGGCTGCGCCGGAGGGAGGTCAACTTCCGGTCCCCGCACGGGGGGGCGCAAGGTGTGGCGTGGGATCAGCCCTCGCCCACCCCCTCCTCGACGATCGCCTCTTCTCGCACGGCCTCGGTGAGCGCGGCCTCCGCCATCTCCTCCCCCCCGTCGACCACGCGCCGGATCCACGTCCCCCGGAGGAACCAGCCGAGGGCGAGCGTCCCGGCCAGGACATTGGAGATCGGGAACGACCAGAAGATCCCGTCCTGCTCGAGCCCGGCCGGAATCGCCAGCACCCACGCGACGGGGAAGCGGAAAACCCAGAAGGACAAGATGGAGAGCGCCATCGACGCGATCGTGTTCCCGCCGCCGGACAGCGCCCCGCTCATGACCATCTGCACGCCGAAGAATCCGAATGCGGGAGCCATGATGTGCATGAAGTGCGTGCCGAGGCGAATGACCTCGGGCTCGGTCGGAACGAACGCGGCGGTGATCGGCTCGGCGAAGAGCCACAGGATCACACCCGCGCCCGTCAGCCCCAGGAAGCCCGCCCACATGCCGATCTTCGCAGCGTCTCCGGCGCGGTCGTCCTGCATCGCGCCCACGTTCTGGCCGACCACCGTCGACGTGGCCATCGACAGTCCCATCGCCGGGATGATCACGAACGAGAGGATGCGGGATCCGATCCCGTAGGACGCGATCACCGTCGTCCCGAACGAGGACACGAGAAGCATCATGACCGCGATCCCGAGGGCCCGCGTCGACTGCGCGACCGACGACGGCACACCCAGCCTCAGGATCTTCATCACCATCTTTCGATCCGGCACCATGTCCGGGAGCCGCAGGTGGATCCCGTACCGCCCGCTGAACAGGATGAGGAAGCCGACCACGCCGGCCAGCCCCTGTGAGCCGATGGTCGCCCAGGCCGCGCCCACGACGCCGAGCTCCGGAACCGGGCCCAGGCCGAGAATGAACAGAGGATCCAGGAAGAAATTGAGGAAGACCGTCGCCGCGACCACGATCATCGGCGTCTTCACGTCACCGACGCCGCGGAGAAGCGCCTGGAAGACGAAGTAGACGAAGACGGCGACGAGCCCCAGGAAGGAGACCTTGAGGTAACCGACGGCGAGCCGCTCCACCGTCGGCTCGGGGGCGAAGAATCCGACCAGTGGCCCACTCAGCAGGTAACCCGCAAGCGACAACACGGCGGAGACCGTGCCCACGACCACGAGGGTCTGGCCGGCCGCGTGGTCGACGGCCCGTTGATCGCGAGCCCCGAACGTCTGGGCGACGAGTACCGCACCCGCGACCGAGAGCCCGCCCCCGGCCGAGATCATGAAGAAGAGGATCGGGAAGGACAGGGAAACCGCCGCGACCGCGTCCGCACCGAGCCTGCCGACCCAGAAGGTGTCGATGAGCTGATACAGCGACTGGAAGACGTTCGTCGCCACGATGGGGACGGCCAGCTTGACCAGAACTCCGAGGATGGGCCCGGAGGTGGTGTCGTGGCCGGCTCCCGGTCGACCGGCTGGTCCCCGACCAGGAGGCGCACCGGCCGCACCGCGGGGTTGTGTACGATCGCTCAACCTGCCTCCCGTGTTCCGTCCCGCCCTGACCGCAGCGCGAAGTCTAACAGCAAACCCGACCGACGGTGACCCCGCGCGCTCCGGGCAACCCCGCGCGTTCCGGGCAACCCCGCGCGTCCTTTCGGGCGCCTCATGGGCGGCCTCGGTTCGGAACCGGGGCTCGCGCTCAGCGCAGCGGGCCGTATTTTGGCAACCGATCCCGGAATCGGATCTTCAACAGCACATCGAGCGTCACCAGAAGGAGCACACCATGCAGCACCGTTCACGTTGGGGCGGCACGTTCCTCGCCTTGGTGGCGTGGAGCGTCTCGGCAGCGGCCCCGACCGTCCACGCCCAGCAGATCGACCAGTGGCCGAACGCACCCCAGCCGGACACGGGACGCCAGGTCGTCCCCTTCATGGAAGGGTGGTACGACAATGGAGACGGGACGCACACGATCTCCATGGGCTACCTGAACCGGAATCCGAACGAGGTCATCGAGATTCCGCTCGGCGAGCACAACTACATCGACCCCCCCCGCTACGACGGGGTTCAGCCGACGACGTTCCTCGGCAGCCGCAACCGGGGGATGTTCGCGATCACCGTTCCGGATTCCGAGCTCAGCGAGGACATCTGGTGGTACATCACCATGCCGAACGGCGAGACCTACAAGGTCCCCGGTCGCACGAGCGCCAACGCGTATCAGCTCGACTGGATGCCGCGGCCCCACGGCAGTCTACCGCCCCTGATGTGGTTCGACTCCGAGCGTGACGCCGAAAAGGGACCGGGTGGCGTCTGGGCGGACGATGCCATTCAGGCCAGGGTCGGACAACCTGTGACCATCGAGGTCCACGTGAACGACGTCTCGGAGCGCGACCCGAACGACTCGCGCTTCGCGGAGCCGATTCCGGTGCACGTGGTCTTCTCGAAGTACCAGGGCCCTCCGGGTGAGGTGACCTTCACGCGCCACCCGTCGACGCCCGAGCCCGAGCCCGGGTTCCGCGGCCGCATGCCGGGTCCGGAGGAAGTCACGCTGGACGGGGTGTCCGGAACCGCCCGGGTGAACGCCACGTTCGAGGCGCCCGGCGAGTACGTGATCTTCGCCAAGTCCGACAACTTCGGGGCGCCGGACAGCGCCGACGGAGACCAGTGCTGCTGGACCAACGCCTATCAGCGGGTGGTCGTCAGCCAGTAAGTACGCGAAAACGGCCGGGGCCGCCTTGCGCGAGCCCCCGCCGGACAATCATTAATTAGAGCGTTCCACCAGAGCATGACAGGAGAGGATCATGGTCACTTCCGGAACGAACATGCGCACCCGGGCCTGGCAAATCGTCGGCCTCGTACTGGTCGCGCTATTCGCATTCCAGGCCGATGCACAGGCCCAGCAGCTCCAGTTCGCTTCGACCTCCGACAACGCGCGAGCCGTCACGTTCTCGGGCGACGTCGCGGAGATCATCTTCAACAACTGCACGCGGTGCCACCGCGAAGGCGGCATCGGTCCGATGAACCTGGTCACGTACCAGGACGTGCGTCGCTACGCGCAGCGGATCAAGTATCAGGTCGGCAACGGCCTCATGCCCCCGTACGCATACGACCGTGACGTGGGCATCCAGAACCTGGCGGAGGACTGGAGGCTCTCGCTCGATCAGATCCAGACGATCGTGGACTGGGTGGATCAGGGTGCCCCGCTCGGTGACGCCGACGCGGTTCCGCCGCTCCCGGACATCCCGGATCCCTCCGCGTGGTC
>JASFUR010000260.1:0-5448 GCA_050050215.1 Gemmatimonadota bacterium | reverse complement strand
CGCCTGAGGCGGTCCTTGAAGCGACGATAATTCGGGCTGGACTTCCGGTTCCGTCACCGGATCGGAAGTCGAGACACTCAGGTGACTGGCTGCGGGTTCGGCCGATCGCTGGCCATCCGCGGTGAGATTCAATAGCGATCTACGCACGTAGAGACTCTTCGAGAGCCAAATGCGGACGCGGGTTCGACTCCCGCCGCCTCCATGCCCCCACGACTTCGGTCGTGGGGGCTTCTTGTCTTGGGGCATGGAGGTGGCGGGAGGCGGACCCGCGCGGATCGCGGATCGAGACATCAGGGACCCGTGCGAGGCGTGGGTGGGGCTAGAGCCGACGAGCAGGAGGGGGGGCACGATCACTCCCCTCGGAGCGCGGCAGCCCGCTCTGCGGCCCGCGCTCGTCGAGGCTGCCATTCGGGGTCGGCCCGCTCCCAGTCGCGGGCGACCCGCGCCCACTCCGCGACGGCGTTGTCGGGAACGCCGGCCGCCTCCCATGCCTCCGCGAGGAGCTCGTGGATCTCGGTCAGCCCCATGTGGAGGTTGGTGGTCTCCAGGAACCACCCGCGGGCCGCCGGCCGCAGGGCCTGGACGGCCATCTCGGGGCGGCCCTGCTTCGTGAGGAGGAGCGCGAGCTCCCGGTTCGCGAGTCCGAAGTCGGTGGCGGTGGCCGCGAGCGTGCTTCGGAAGGCTTCGATGGCCTCCTCGTCCTGTCCTCGTGTCTCGAGGACGAGGCCTCTTACGAAGTGATGGAGATTCCGGGGGCGATACATCACCACGCGGTTTCCGTCGCGCTCCACACTGTCCGCCAGCGCGGCGAGTAAGGCGGTGTCACCAGCTGCATAGCGAGCGGCGGCGGCCATGGTGAGGGCTTCCACGCGTTGCGTCGTCTGAACAGTGAGCGGTTGGCCACGGGCCGGCCATCGCGCGATCGAATCGAAGAGCGCCGTCGCTGCGGTGAAGCGTCCCGACTCGAGGAGCATTTGTGCTTCGACCATGGCCGAGGGCGGGGCCGCTGCACCCTCCGTCGGCTCGCCGTCGGCGGCCCGGAGCGCACGTGCTACGGCGAGCGCCTCACGCAGTCGGCCCTGATTGCGAAGGACGGTAGCCTCCATGTACAGGTACCGGGCCCGATCGGGCCCTTCGGATCCAGCGATCCAGGTGCGCAGCGCCTCGTTCGCCCGGTCCAGCTCTCCGGCTCGAATCCAGTGTTTCACCAGCGGAAGCGCCGAATCTGGGAGCGCGCGTGCCGCGCGGGTTGCGAGCAGGCTGGCAGTCTCCGCGTATCGACCCTCGCCGTCGAGGATGTCCATGAGCCGACGCCGGGCCAACTCTGACGAGGGCTGCATCTCGAGCCATCGACGGGTCATCCGCTCTGCCGCTTCCATCGAGTCGACCAGCATGTACGACTCGGTCAGGTTGTTCATCGCTTCGCACGCGAGACAGTTCTGTGCTGCCGAGCGGAGCTTGACGGAGTCCATCTCGAGGACCCGCGCGAAGTGGGGGATCGCTTCCAGGAGTTGTCCCTGGAAGCCCAGGCTTTGACCGTAGGCCAAGTGTCCGAACACTTCCTGGGGGTACCGGACGGCGAGCGTCTCCGCCACCGCGCGCATCTCGGGCGCGAGATACACGACGGCGAAGTAGGCCCGGGTGATGAGCCGCTCTCGGTCGCTGGCGCCCTCGGCGAGCCGGACGGCGCGCTCCATGCGGGCGTCGAAGAGCGCCCGCTCGGCCGCCGTCGCGCTGGCCGATCTCCAGTTGTAGCGCGCGGTCTGGGCGCTGTAGTAGGCCGCCATGGCGAAGCTCGGATCCTCGGCGAGCGCCGACTCGAAGGCCTCGTCGGCGGCGGCCATGTCGCCCGCGGAGAATCCCTGCAGGCCGTCCGTGTATCGCCGATACGCGGCCATCGATCGGGTCGTGACGTCGGCAATGGACCCTGTCGGCGCATTCATTCCGAGATCGAGCGCCAGTCGGGCTGTTGCGCTGTCGGCCACGGCGAACAGCGTCGCCGCAGTCGACGTGACCGCTGACGCGACACTTCCCGACGGAAGGTCGACACGTCGAAGATCGAGTCGCACCACGCCCTCGTCCGTGGCGTATACGGCACCCTCCACCAGCTGCGCCGCACCAGCCATCGCCGCCGCGCGGAGATAACGCTCCTCGGGGGGGACTCCGTCACTGGTCGCCTGATGGACGAGATCGTACATCCTGGCGGAGCTCACGACGGCGAGGCCATCGATGCGCGCCAGATTGGTCGCCAGCATGTCAGTGAGCGGATCGGCGTCGTAGCCGCTGCGGTCGTCGCGGTAGTCCGCGATCCGACCGACCGCGAGGACCGGGACGGGGGCACCGGAGGTCCCGAGCGCGCTCGCCCCGGCCGGACCGGCTGGCCGCACGATCACGACCGTGGCCAGGGCGGCCAGGGTCGCCGCCGCCATCATCGCGAGGGCCACGCGCTGGCGTCGGACGAGGGTCCGCAGGCGGTACCAGCGCGCGCTTCGAGAGCTGCGCACTGGAGCGCCCCGAAGATGCCTGCGTATCTCCTCGGCGAGCTCGCCAGCGGATGCGTACCGAAGCTCCGGTGCCTTGCGCAGCGCCGTGAGGACGATGACGTCGAGGTCTCCGCGCAGGCGTCGGCGCAGCCGCTCGGGCTTCAAGCCGCGACGACGGCTGATCTCTTCGAGAGAGGACGGGTCGGTCTCCGACGCTGCGCCCCGACCCCCGGTGACGGCGTCCGACGGAGGAATCGGGTCGTGCTCGAGCACCGCCCGCTCGACCTCGTGCGGGGTACGAGCGTCCCGTCCATAAGGCCCCTGGCCAGACAAGAGGCGGTGGAGCAGCACCCCCATCGAGTAGACGTCGCTGGCCGGTGACACCGCCTCGCCGCGAACCTGCTCGGGGCTGGCGAACTCGGGCGTGAGCAGGCGCTCGCCCGTGCGCGTCAGCCCGGTGTCGCCGCGCTCGACATCCAGGATCTTCGCGATTCCGAAGTCGAGGAGCTTGGCTTGCCCGTCCGCCGTCACCAGGATGTTGCTCGGCTTGAGGTCCCGATGGACGATACGGCGCGCGTGCGCGTACTCGACCGCGTCACAGACGCTGAGGAAGAGCTCGAGGCGCTTCTCCACGGAGAGCGCGTGCTCGTCGCAATACCGGTCGATCGGCACGCCTTCGACGCACTGCATGACGAAGTAAGGGCGCCCTTCCCGGGTCACACCTCCGTCGATGAAGGTCGCGATGTGCGGATGGTCCAGGCGCGCGAGGATCTGTCTCTCTTCGAGAAATCTGCGATGGAGCCGCTCGTCGTCGCCTGCGCCGCCTCGGATCAGCTTCACGGCTACTCGCTGCTGGAACTGTCCGTCCGACCGCTCGGCGAGATAGACGGCGCCCATTCCGCCTTTGCCGAGGAGCCGCACGACGCGGAACGGACCGATGCGCTCGCCGGTCGTTTCGGACTCGGCGGCCGGCGCTCGCGTGATCTCCGGCACGAGCTGTGCAGCGAAGATCGCCGCTGGCGCGTCCGGAAACAGGGTGGGGGCCTCGCAGGCGGCGAGCCACTCCAGCACCGCGTTCCTCAAAGCGAGATCGTCACCCGACGCTTCCCGCACGAACTCCGCGCGCTCTCCGGTCGGGAGGTCGAGGGCTCGGTCGAGAATCGCCTCGACGGCTGGCCAGCGGTCGGGTGGCAGGAATTCCACGGCTGGCCGGTTACCTCATGCTCGGAGGCAGCGGGCTCAAGGCTCCAACTCCCGTTCCAGCTCCTGGTGGAGCCAGCCACGGGCCTTGATCCAGTCTCGGCGCACGGTCCGGTCCGTCACGCCCAGGACGCGTGCCGTCTCCTCCTCGGTGAGACCGCCGAAGAAGCGGTGCTCGACCACCTCGGCGAGCCTGGGGCTCACGGCGGCGAGACGAGACAGCGCCCCGTCGAGCGCGACGAGCGTCTCTGCCCGGTCGGTCACGGCGATCCGCTCGGCGTCGAGATCCACGCGCTGCAGGTCACCGCCGCGTTTCACCGCACATCGTCTGCGGGCGTAGTCGATCAGGATCTGACGCATGGCTCGTGACGACAGCGCGAGGAAGTGAGCGCGATCCTGCCAATCGATTCTCGCTGCGTCGACGAGCTTGACGTAGGCCTCGTGGACGAGAGCGGTGGTCGACAAGGTGTGCCCCTCGGGCGCCCCTCTGAGATGCGCGTGCGCGATCTCCTGGAGTCGCTGGTAGACGACTGGGTACAGACGATCCATCGCCGCGGGATCGCCGTCCCGACACGCGATGAGGAGCTGCGTCACGCCGGGCTCGTACGGCTTCCCGCGGACGATGTCCGGATTCGGCATCGGACTGCGTTTCTCTTGGTGGGACGCGAAGAGACGTCTCGAGCCCAAGGTATCCGGGCCTACACGCACACAACAGATACTCGCGAGGGTACGACCATGTTGACGATCATGCGAAATCACGGTTCCCGTCCTGCCCGCAAGCTCGGCGTCGTGGCTGCGGCGGTCCTGGTGGGGCTCAGCCTGTCCACCGGACAGGCCGCAGCGCAGGAGGCAATCGGCGTTCCGTTCGTCGGGACCAATCATCTCAGCTTCTACACCACGGAGCTGAGCCGCGACGGGGTCGCAGATGAGAGGGCGTCGGTGTTCGGCGCCGTATACGGCCATCGCTTCGGTGACCGTATGGGCAAGGGTGAGGTGAGCTTCACGGTCCGAGCGGGCGCGAGAGCGCTCAACAACGGAGGAGATGGCATCCTCGATACGGGGCTCGGTTTCGCGGGGACGAAAGCGATACCGGGCGCCGAGCGTCTGAGCGCCACGGCTTCGGTCGGGTTGGGGGCGATGGTGTGGGGTCAGGATCCGCTCAGCACCGGTGCGCCGGACACGGGTCGGCTCAGCCTGCGGGTCCCGATGACCGCCGGGCTGGCGTACGACCTCCACTGGGGGGCGGCGACCGTGGCCCCCTTCGCGGCCTTGGCGACCTCCTACTCCAGTGAGCGCGACTACGTGAGCGACGTGCGGGTCGGCCAGGCAGACGGTTGGCGCGTCGGATCGGCCGTCGGTGTGTCGGTCCGATTCCGGGAGACGGTTCTGTCGATGAGCGGCCTCAGCCGTGAGCACGGCCTTACCGGCTCGACGCGGTACGTATTCAGCGCTGGAATGTCATGGTAGAGGGAGCTCCGGACGGTACGTCCGGTGAGATGTGCACAGGGCTCGGGGCCGTTCGGCCCCGAGCCCTTCGTCGTCGACGAGTCGGGCTGGAGGAACCGCTCAAGCCATCGGCGAGCCCTCCTGATCCATGGATCTCGCAGCACGGCGCGCCGACCACCACGCCAGCACGAACACCGCGACGCCCACCGTCATGAGTCCCCCACCGACCTTCTGCAGGTGCCAGTACCCGTCGGCTACGCCGACCGCGGACCAGAGGGGCGCGTCGGGTGGGGGGACGTAGGCCTGCACTTCGCGGAAG
>JASFUR010000259.1:0-5451 GCA_050050215.1 Gemmatimonadota bacterium | reverse complement strand
ACGATGACGGCTTCGGCGGCGCGCGCCCGGGCCTCCCGGTCGAAGCGGCCGTCCACCTCCGCCATCTTCGCCTCGAACGCGGCCCAGGTGTCGAAGCCCGGACCGAAGAAGCGCTCGACGCTCCCCTCCCCCGAGAGGTACTCCTGCACGAGCGCCCCGCCCGTGGGACGGCCGACGAGGATCTCGAGGTTGGGAATGCTCGCCACTCGCTTCTCCGATGTCTCGGTGACTTGATCGAGCCCGGGTTTCAGGCTTTGTGGTACGGCTCCCCACGCACGATCGTGCCGGCGCGGTAGAGCTGCTCGGCAAGCACCAGTCGGGCCATCTCGTGGGGGAGAGTGAACGTCGACAGTGCCAGCTTCCTTCGCGCCTTCTTCAGTACCGACGCGTCCAGGCCGAACGCGCCGCCGATCACGAACGCCACACCTGCCGACGCTCGAACAGCGTGCTTCTCCAGGTACCCGGCGAGTTCCCGGGACCCCATCCCCTTCGCCCTTCTCGTGAGCGCCACGACCTCGAGGCCCTCACCGATCCTACCCAGGATGCGCTCCGCTTCCGCCGCCATCACTCGCTCCGGAGTGGCCTGGCCTCCGGAGACGCCGGCGGATACCTCGACCACCTCGAGCTTCCAATAACGCACCGCCCTCGTCTCGTACTCGTCCACCGCGGCCGCCAGGTGGCCACGCGTCTTCCCGACGACGACGAGCTCGACCTTCACTCGGCGCCCGCCCGGACCCCGAGGTCGTTCAGCCGCGAGAGGAAGTCGTGCTCGCCCCAGTCCCAGCGCACCTCTTCAGTCAACACGTACATGCGCCCCGGGGTGCCCGACAGCCTGCGCAGCTTCACCGCATCCTTCTCCGTCGTGACGATGGATCGTCGGCCCGCCCGATGTTCCAGGCCGGCGAGGTCGGCCGGAGTGTACACGTGATGGTCGGCGAAGGCGACCAGCTCCACCGAGCCCGAGGTCGTCTTCTCCACCGATGAGCGGAACGCACCGGGCCGTCCGACGGCGCAAACCGCGAGCACGTCGCCGGGAGGCGCATCCGTCGACCGGCCCCCGAGCTCGCGCCACCCGGCCGGCGCGAGATGCACCCCGCCGACCACGAGCCCGGGTGCCACGCGCTCGACGCGACCCGCCAAGTCGCGGCTGCTCGCCACGTCGGCGGAGCGTCGCGTCACCAGCACGGCGTCGGCCCGGCGGAGCCCGCCGACACCTTCCCGGTAGGGTCCGGCGGGCAGCACGGGCGCCGGGAACGGGTCCTCGGCGGCGAGGAGCACCACGTCCAGGTCCCGCTGGAGACGACGGTGCTGGAAGCCGTCGTCGAGGACGGCCACCCCACACCCCCGCCGGGCGGCCTCCCGAGCGCTCGCGACCCGGTCGCGACCCTCGAGCACCGGCACGTCGGGAAGGCGCGATGCATGCAGCGCCGCCTCGTCCGGAGCGTGGCCGCCGACCAGTATGCCCGGTTGCCGACCAGCCCGCCTCAGGCGCTCCGTCAGCCAGGAGACCACGGGAGTCTTGCCGGTGCCACCGACGGCCAGGTTGCCGACGGAGGCGACCGTGAGCCCTTCCACGCGAACCGCACGGTCGGCGGCCCGCTCCCCGGCCGATCGGGCCAGCACGGTCCAGGCCCAGGACAAAGGCATCGCCGCGGCGGACAGAATCCGTCCGGGCACTCCGTATCCCCCCGCCCACCAGCGGCGCGCGAAGAGCTCGACCCCCGCCCTCATGAGGTATCGACCGGGTCCGAGCCGGGCAGCCTCGCGGTGAGCTCGTCCAGCTCCCCTCCGATCTCGGCGGCCTGCCGCTCGATCTCTCTGCGGGAGCTATCCCGGGGCACGTACCGCGGCGGCAGGTACTCCACCACGATGGTCGACAGCGGCTCCGGCACCAGGAAGCCGTCCCAGCTCCGGAACCTCCAGCCGCGCGACGCTCCTACGGCCAGCGGGACCACAGGCAGGCCGGTGAGCTGGGCCGCGAGCAGCGCTCCGGGCTTGAAAACGCCCCTGGGGCCACGCGGGCCGTCGGGGGTGAGTGCCAGGTCTCTTCCGGCTCTCGCGGCCCGCACGAGGGCTCTCAGGCCCTTGCTCCCCCCTCGTGTGCTCGACCCGCGTACGGTGCCGAAGCCGTTGCGCTCGATGACGCGGCTGATGTATTCGCCGTCGTCGTGCTCGCTCACGAGCACGACGATCCCTTCCCGACGGTGGACGTGCACGAGCGGAAGCAGCTGTCCGTGCCAGAAGACGAAGACGACCGGCGTCCCTTCGCGCCTGAACCGTTCGAAGTGCTCGGTGCCTCTCCGCTCGATCCGCGTGGTCATGAAGAGGGCTGCGACCAGCCCCGACCCGAGCACGCCCGCAGTCTCGTAGCGAAGCTCGCTCACGCGTCCGACTCCATCAGCTCGACGACCATGTTGGCCACGCGTCCGGCCGCGCCGGGCCGACCCAGACGCCCGCGCACGGTCGCCATCCCACGCAGCTGCTCCTCCCGCTCCGGGCTCCCCGGGTTCAGGAGAGGAATCAGCGCGTCCGCCAGGGCGTGCGGGGTAGCGGCGCGCTGCAGGTATTCCGGCACGACGGCCGCTCCGGCCACCAGATTCGGAAGGGAGACGTACTCCGTTCTCAGAAGCGCGCTGGCGAGGAGCCACGTCGGCGAGCTCGTTCGGTACGCCACCGCGGCGGGGGTCCCTTCGAGCGCCGCTTCCAGCGTCGCGGTGCCGGACTTCACGAGGGCCGCCGTGGCGTGCCGCAGGAGACCCCTTGCATCGTCCACCACCGGGAAGGACGCCCGGGCGAATGTGGTCTCCGGCAACGTCGGCGCGCGAGACACCACCGGCAGGACGTCGGGCCGAGCCGCCAGCACCAGCCCGGCCGCCCGCTCGAAGAGGCCCAGATGGCGGGAGACCTCCTGCATCCTGGATCCGGGAAGTAGCGCCAGCAACGGCCGGTCGGGCTGCAGGCCCCAGCGATCGCGGAACGCGTCCTCGTCCCCGTGCACATCGGGTCGATCGAGCAGGGGATGTCCCACGTACTCCGCGTGCACCCCTGCCCGCTCGAGCATCTCGACCTCGAACGGGAGAATCGACGCCACCCGGCTCGTGATCTCGGCCAAGACGCGGGCGCGACCGGGGCGCCAGGCCCAGACCTTGGGCGGGATGTAGTACAGGACCCTGCGACCTCTGCGGTGGGCGGAGCGCGCGACACGCATGTTGAAGCCGGGGTAGTCGATCGGCACAACGAGCCGTGTGTCGGGCCGGTCGACGATCGCCTCGATCTCCCGGTACAACCGGCGGAAGAAGGGGAGCCGCGGCAGGACCTCCGCGAAGCCCATCACGGCCAGCTCGTCGAGCCGGGCCACGAGCTCCACACCCTCGGCTTCCATGGCCGGGCCGCCGGTTCCGACGAGGGAGACGTCCGGCCGGCGGCGCCGGAGCTCGGCCGCGAGCGCGCCTCCGTGCTGGTCGCCGGACGCCTCGCCGGCCAGCAGAAGCACGGTGTCGGTCACGACGGCATCCGTGCGGCCGAACGGGTCCGAGCCGGGCGCGGGATCAGAAGCTCTCGAAGATCCTGGCCATGGTCCCGTTCGAGGCGATCCAGATCAACACGACCGTGACGAGCAACAGCATGACGAGCTTGCCGACCCCCATGCCCTTTCGCGCGTCCACCCAAGTCTTCTTCCGATTCCTTCGGACTCGTATCAATGACATGACATCCTCCTGCGTCCAGCCTCCTGAGCTTCCTACGTCGTGATTCCGCGGTCACTGGCCCGGATGAACGCGAGCAAGTGCTTGACCTCGGGAATGCCCGGCACTTCGCGCTCGGCACGGTCCAGCGCCTTCGAGAGCGTCTCGCTCCCCATGAACAGAACGCGGTAGGCGTCCTTCAACGCACCGCGCACCTCCTCCGAGAAGCCCCGCCGTTCCAGGCCCACCGAGTTGAGACCGTACAGCTTGGGCGGATTTCCCGCCACACGGCAGTAGGGGGCCACGTCCTGCGGAACGCGCGAGCCACCGCCGATGAAGGCGTGCGCACCGATGCGGACATGCTGGTGGATGGGGGTCACCCCCCCGACGATCGCCCAGTCCTCGATCAGCACGTGCCCCGCCATGTTCACCGAGTTCGCGAGAACGACGTGGTTGCCGAGCTCGCAGTCGTGCGCGACGTGCGCATACGCCATGATCAGGCAGTCCGAGCCGACCACGGTCTTGCCCGATGCGGCGGTGCCGCGGTTGAGCGTCGCGAACTCCCGCACCACCGTGCGGTCCCCCACCTCCAGGACCGACTCCTCGCCCTTGTACTTCAGGTCCTGCGGGTCGGTCCCCAGGACGGCTCCGTTCGCGAGACGGCAGTCCTCGCCGATCAGGGTGTCACGTTCGATGAGAACCCGAGGGCCGACCACCGTCCCGTCGCCGATGCGCACTCCGGGGCCGACGAGAGCCCACGGACCGATCGCGACGCCCTCGCCCAGCTCGGCGTCGGAATCGACCAGCGCGGTCTCGTGGACTCGCGTCTCACCGCGCGTCCCGGTCGTGCCGTCGGCGATCCTCATTTGTCCATGATCCTCGCTTTGAACTCCGCCTCGGCGGCGACCGCATCCTCGACGAAGGCCTTGCCCTTCATTCGCACTACGTCCCGCCGCGACTGAACCATCTCGACCTCGATGCGGAGCGTGTCTCCGGGCACCACGGGCCGCCGGAACTTCACGTCGTCCATCGTCATGAAGTAAACGACCTTGTTCTCGATGTCGTCGATTCCATCCATGACGAGCAGCCCGCCCGTCTGCGCCATCGCCTCGATGATGAGCACGCCCGGCATGATGGGGTGCCCCGGGTAGTGCCCCTGGAAGAACGGCTCGTTGATCGTGACGTTCTTGATTCCGGTGATACGCTCGCCGTCGACGATGTCGACGATCCGGTCCACCATGAGCATCGGATAGCGGTGCGGAAGCACCTCCATGATGCGGGTCGTGTCCATCAAGGATCTCCGGTTGGTCTGCCGGTGGTGTTCAACGAGCGCCTCGGCCAGGGCCACGTTCCCCCTGTGGCTGGGACGCTCCGCGACGATGTGGGCATCCAGCCTCGCGCCCGTCAGGGCGAGATCGCCCACGAGGTCCCCGACCTTGTGTCGGAGGAATTCATCCTGGAATCGTAACCCCTCGTTCATCACTCCGCCCTCGTCCAGGACGACCGTGTTCTCGAGCGACGCACCGAGCGCGAGACCTCGAGCCCTCAGGGCGTCGGCCTCACCCTTGAAGCCGAACGTCCGCGCGGCGGCCAGATCCCTGCGGAATCCCGCCGGATCCACGTCGAACGAGCCCTGCTGGCGACCGATGGTGGGGTGCTCGAACTCGATCGCGGCGGAGATCCGGAGGCCGTCCCCCGGAGACGCCGTGTAGTCCTGGCCGCAGTCGCCGGTCACGGTCACGGGCCGGACCACGCGGATGACCCGAGC
>JASFUR010000258.1:0-5459 GCA_050050215.1 Gemmatimonadota bacterium | reverse complement strand
GGGCTTGCGAATGCCATGCCCCGACTGGCCAGCGGACCAACCTCCCTCCCCCCTCACGGGGCACGACACCTCCTACAGCCCGGACGACGACAACGTGAACCCGAGGGAGGACTTCACGCACTCGGACGCCAACGAGGCGGTCCATCAGCCGTCCTTCCGGCCCGTGCTGACGCTGGGGATCAGTCGGTCCCTCAGGACCTGGTGATCGCGATTAGCCGTCCGACGCCTCCCACTCCCCGCTCAACACCATGAGCTGGTAGGGCTGCAGCACCAGGTCGCGAGTCGCCGTGACGTTGCGTCCGTGCTGCACTTCCGTCTGAAGTGATCTGGGCGCCGGGCTGGAGCCCGGGCTACCCCTGGTCGCCCTGCTCGAGCAGGCGGCTGACCCTCGCGGGGAACTCGTCGCTGCTCTTCTTGCCTATGAGGGCGAAGTAGTTCAGCGGCTGGCCGTGGATCGAGAGGCGGTGTTGATAGCGCTCGAGGTGGAAGAGGTCGATGTACTCGGAGAAGATGAGCTCCCGGACGAGCGTGCTGAATCCGCTCTCGTCGCTCGCGTCCAGGAAGGTGCTCTTGATGTTGAATGCGATCCATCCGTCGACCTCGACGAGCTCCAGCGCCTGGGCCATGGCTTGCGGAGGGATGTCCCCGAAGCCCAGGGCCGCGACCGACACGAGGCAGTTGAACGACCACGAATGGAGCTCGTCCCGCTCTTCGTCGTCCAGGTTGCAGAAGTCGGCCACGTAGTACCTGTCGTAGACCCAGGGGCGGTCGCGGATGGCCGCTTCGCGGGCCTCGGGGATGATGTCGACACCCACGATGCGGGAGGGCCCGAGCGGCGCGAGCGCCTCACCGGCCATTCCGTTCCCCGCCCCGAGATCCAGCACGCGCAGCTCGGAGGCGTGATCGTGAGCCTTGGAGACCGCCTGTGCGAGGACCTGCGAGACCTTGGTCGGCGATTGGCACCGCAGACGATCGTAGAAGAGCTGCTCGTAGAGCCCCTTCCGCTCGTAGATGGCCCCATAGTCGTGGAAGAGGATCTTCTCCCGTCCGTCTTGGCCCACCAGATAGAAGTAGGCCTCGTCCTGATCGAGCTCCTGCGCCGAGGGCGGAGGAAATTCCACGCGGTAGCGCGGTTGGCGGAAGGTGCTCTGGGACCTGCGGGTGGGTTGGGGCGTCTTCGAGATCTGCATCGTCCAAAAGGGTGGAGGTACAAGGGCAACACCCCCCCCGCGTGCGTACACGAAACAGGCGCCAACGACTGCATCCAGCCCCTCAACCTAAGTAAACGGTCGCTCGGTGCGACCGGCGGACGTCGGGCGGCCCGGGCGGTGCCGCCGAATCAGGTCTCGGACGCCGCCTCGGCGGGCTCTCCGCTGTCGGCCCAGCGCCCGCTCAACACCATGAGCTGGTAGGGCTGCAGCACCAGCTCGCGAGTCGCCGTGACGTTGCGTCCGGCGTAAAGGTCCACGGCGTTGCGCAGTCCGAGTTGGCGGAGTCGGCGCGCCTCGATGGCCTGCTCGTGCTCCGTGAAGTTGGCGAGCACGAAGACCATGGTGTCCTGCGTGCTCCGCAGAAAGCCGAAGACGTGCGGGTTGCCCGTGTCGGTCACGTCCGTGTCCGACGGGCCGAAGGCGGGATTCCGAGCCCGGAGGCGGATGAGGCGAAGCAAGCCGTCGTAGACCCGCCCCGGCACGGTCGCCTCGTCGTGGCGCTGGCAGGCGCGCTCCGCGTCGAACCGTGTCCGGTGGACCCAGCGAGAGTCGCCGACCTTCTCGGGATCCTCCCGGTAGCCGTAGTCGTTGAGCGTGGCGATCTCGTCGCCCAGGTAGATCATGGGAAGCCCGCCGATCGTGATCACGACGCCGTAGAGGAGCAGCACGCGGCGTATCGACAGCTCCAGCTCGTGCTCGTCGTCCGTCTCCAGGCTGTGCTCGATCCCGCACAGCGATGCGCACGTGCCCGAGATTCGTGAGAGCCCCCCCGCTTCCTCCTGGAAGGGGAGCCCACGCGCGAAGCTCCCCTCGAACGCTCCCGCGTAGAAGGAGGAGAGGAACCGTCGATGGGCGACGGGATCGAAGCCGCTCTCGACGACCTCTTCGTCCGAGAAGGTCCAGCCGATGTCGTCGTGGCCGCGCACGTAGTTGACCCAGCTACATCCCTCCGGGAGGCGCATGCCGTCGGACATGGCGTGCGCGAGCCTCCGCGTGTCCCGTGTGGCGAGGGCCTCCCACAGCAGCGCCATCAGATGCGGGTTGTAGGAGAGCCTGCACTCGTTTGGGTTTACGTACTTCCGCACGTCGTCGGGATGGACGATCGCCTCGGACTTGAGCACGACCGCGGGCGCCGCGATCGCCGCGGCGGCGCTGAACGCCTGGATGATCCAGTGGGCCTCGGGGAGGTTCTGGCAATTGGTGCCGAGGCGCTTCCAGAGGAACGCGACCGCATCGAGTCGCAGGATCTCCACGCCCTGGTTGGCCAGGAAAAGCATCTCCTCGACCATCCGGTTGAAGACCGCCGGGTTCTCGTAGTTGAGATCCCACTGGTAGGTGTGGAAGGTCGTCCAGACCCACTTCCGGATGCGACTCACGTAAGTGAAGGCGCCCGGGTGGTCTTCGGTAAAGACCTCGGGCATGCTGCGCTCGAAGGCGTCGGGCATCTGCCGGTCCGGGTACATCCGGTAGTAGTCCTGGTACTCCTGCTCCCCCGCGAGCGCCCTCCGGGCCCACTCGTGCTCGTTCGACGTGTGGTTGAACACGAAGTCGAGGTCCAGCGAGATCCCGTGATGACGAAGGCTCGTGGCCAGATCGCACAGCTGCTCCATCGTGCCCAGCTCGGGGTCGACCTCGCGGTAGCTGCTCACCGCGTACCCACCGTCGTTGTCCGTCCCCGGAGCCCGGAGCAGCGGCATGAGGTGCAGGCACGTGATCCCCATCTCGGTCAGGTAGGAGATCCTCTCCCGGACGCCCGCGAGGTCACCGGCGAAGAGGTCGACATAGCAGGACGCACCGATGGATTGGCTCGACTGGTACCAGAACGGGTCGGCTTCCCGATGGCCGTCGAGCGCCCTGAGCTCGCCCGGGCGAGCCAACCACGCTTCCGTGATCGACGCAAGGATGCTCTCGAGGTGGTAGAAGAAGTCCCAGTGATGGCCGTAGAGGGCGTGGAGGCGCTCGAAGAGCGGCGGAAAATGCCGGCGCACGCGGGCCACGTACGCCTCCCACTCCGCGGGCTCGGTTTCGCCGTGGAAGCGGGCTTCGATGCGTGGCAGCAGCCTCGCGAGCGCGGACGCGCTCAGTCGATCGGTCTCGATGGCCATGGTCCCGACAACACCAACGCAGGATGGGCGTTCCCGACGATGGAGCGACCAGGTCTCCGAAACATCGCCGGAGCGGCAGCATCGTTGGCGAAGATCGCCTTCTTCGTATTCCTGATTCTGGCCGTGATGGCTCCGCTCGCCGGCCGCCGTCCAGTCACCTGGGCGTCGGCCGCCGCTTGGATTTTTCGGCGAGCCCGCCGTATTCTCACGGCGTGACGCTCGCCGGCCAGCGCCGAGCGCCCACTCGAGAGGAGGGAGCGGGAAGGATGCAGAGACGCGACGCTACGTATGGGTCCCGCCGCTTCGTCCTACTCTCCTTCGGGCTCGGGGTGGCGGCCTCGCTTTGTGCGGCGACCGCCGCAGGGGCTCAGGAAACCCCGACGTTCACCGAAGACGTAGCGCCGATTCTCTTCGAGAGCTGCGCCCGGTGTCACCAGCCGGACGGGATCGGCCCGATGTCGTTGCTCACCTACGGCGAGGCTCGGCGGTACGCGAGGCGGATCCGTGAGAAGGTCTCCACGCGGCAGATGCCGCCGTGGCACCTCGACCGCACGGTCGGAATCCAGCGATACAAGAACGACATCTCGCTCACGGACCGCGACATCGAAACGATCGTGGCGTGGGTCGATGCGGGAACGCCGGAGGGCGACCCCTACGCCCTGCCTCCGCTGCCCGAGCTGCCCGACGGAAGCGAGTACGCCCTCACCTCCGTCCTCGGCCCGCCCGACTTCGTGGTCAAGTCGACCCCATACACGGTCGAAGCCAATGCGCAGGACCAGTGGTGGACTCCGACCGTCCCGTTCGAAGGGATAATCGACGAGCCTCGCTACGTGCGAGCCACGGAGATGAAGGGTAGCTATCCGCTCGGTGTCCGCGTCCTGCACCACGGGCACGCCCAGCTGGTGATGCTCGACGACAAGGGACAGCGGGTGGTGCGGCCTCTGGGCCGGCAGGGCGTGGGCAAGGGGGGCGACCTGTTCCCCGAGAATACCGGCATGCTGATCCGGCCGGAGGGACAGATCATGTGGAACCTCCACTACTTTCCGATCGACGAGGTCGTCGCGGACGAGCAGGCTGAGGCCGCGGTATGGCTCTACCCGAAGGGATACGTTCCCGAGCTCGAGACAGTCGGCGAGCAGCGCTTCACCGCCGACATGGGCGGGGACATGCCTTGGGCCGGAGACATCGTCATCCCTCCGCACTCCGTGAAGGTCCAGCAGGGCGTCCACGTGCTGGACCAGCCGGCGCTCATGAGCAGCTTCCGCCCGCACATGCACATGCGGGGCCGCGCCCAATCCGTCGAAGCCATCTATCCGGACGGCCGACGCGAGATGCTCGGCCGTGTCGACAAGTACAACCACTTCTGGCAGATCTCGTACGAGTTCGAAGACGACGTCGCGCCTCTGCTTCCCCGTGGAACCGTTCTGCTCATCACCACGACTTGGGACAACACCGCGAACAACCCGGTCAATCCGGATCCGCGCCAGTGGGTGGTCTTCGGCCAACGGGGCGTCGACGAGATGTCCCACGTCTGGCTGGGCATGACGTACCTGACCGACGAGCAGTTCGCGGTCCTCTCGGCTCGACGCTCGCGCATGGCCCGGGCGGGGGACGACGACTGAGAGCCGCTCGACTCGCCGGCGGAGTGACGTTGGCTCTCGCCGTCTGCGCGCTTCACGCCGCTGCACAGATCGAGAGCCCGTTGAACGAGATGGCGCTCCGCCCCAGCGGCCAGCACGTGATACCGGTCTACGACGGCTGGTTCGGCAACGAGGACGGCGGCTACACGTTCTGCTTCAGCTATTTCAACCTGAACACCGAGGAAGAGCTCGACGTCCCTCTCGGCCCCGGCAACCGGCTCACGCCGGCGCGCTTCGACGGCGTGCAGCCCACCCACTTCGACCCGGTGCCCGACCCGGAGCTGACGGCGAAGTACCGGCACTACTGGTGCGTGTTCACGGTGGACGTGCCCCGCGACTTCGACGGTGATGTCGTGTGGACACTCGCCACCCAGGGGGACACGCTGTCGGTGCCCGCGTCGGTGAACCCGGCATACATCCTGGACGAGCCCGAGTCGCCCGGCCGCTACGCCGTCGCGCCGTTCATGCGCCTCGACGAGGAGACCGAGCCGGTCCAGGGCCGC
>JASFUR010000257.1:0-5474 GCA_050050215.1 Gemmatimonadota bacterium | reverse complement strand
AAGCCGAGGCTCATCAGCCGCACGCCGTGCGCCTCCATCGGCTCGATCATCTCGTGCCCCTTCTCGCCCGAGACCCTGGGCCGTCCCTCCACGCCGAACATCGTCGGGATGTTGGGGCCATAGATGTCGGCGTCCAACAGTCCGACGCGCTTGCCTTCCTTGGCCAAGGCCGCCGCGAGGTTGGCGGCCACCATCGACTTGCCGACGCCACCCTTCCCCGAGCTGACGGCCACGAAGTGGCTGACGTCCGACAGCAGGCCGGGCTTCGGGGTCGGAGCGGGCACGGAGCCGGGCTTGAGCCCACCCTGACGACCGCCTCCGCCTCCGCCACCCCCGGAAGGCGCCATCTGCGGGAGCTGGACGTTGACCTTGGCCTCGGTGATTCCCTCGAGCGCCTCGACCGCGCCGCGGGCTTCCTTCACGAGCTCGCCGGGGTCACCGGGGCTCAGCATGAACTGGAAGCGCGCCACGCCGGCGCCGTCGACTTCTACGTTCTGCACATGGCCACCGGCGATCAGGTCGCGCCCCGAAGACGGGTGCGAAATGGCGGCCAAAGCGGCCATCACCGAGCGGCGAAGCTCGTCTGGATTCATGCAACTCTCGAAGAGACCGGCCGACGGGCCCACGCTCGTGCGGGCCATCAGGAGGAGCGGCCGGGGGCCAATACTACCTGGACTCGGACCGGGAGGTCAACGCACCGGAGAGGCTCCTCGGGGGCCTCTCCGGGGGGTCGTTGCGTCGCTTCGGGGGCCCGGTGACATTTCGATATGCACAGCACACCCGCCATAGCACTTCCCCAGAACGAGCCCATCCTCTCCTACGCTCCCGGAACTTCCGAGAGGGCGTCCCTCAAGGCCGAGCTGACGGCCCAGGCCGGTCAGGTCGTCGAAGTCCCGCTGGTGATCGCCGGTGAGGAGCTCCGCCCCGGCCGTACGACCGACGTGGTGATGCCCCACGCCCACGGGCACGTCATCGCCAAGGTCCATTCGGCGGGCTCCGCGGAGGTCGCGCGCGCCGTCGAAGCGGCGCTCGAGGCCCGTCGAGAGTGGGCCCAGTGGCGCTGGGAGGACCGAGCCGCGGTCTTCATGCGCGCGGCCGATCTCCTGGCCGGCCCTTGGAGGCAGAAGCTAAACGCGGCCACGATGCTCGGTCAGGGAAAGACGGTCTTCCAGGCGGAGATCGACTCGGCGTGCGAACTGATCGACTTCTATCGCTTCGGGGCGTTTCTGGCGGGTCGCATCCACGCGATGCAGCCGACGTCCGACCGCGGCATGTGGAACCGGTCCGACTACCGCGCCCTCGAAGGCTTCGTCTATGCGGTCAGCCCGTTCAACTTCACGGCCATCGCGGGCAATCTCGTGGGCTCGCCGGCCCTCATGGGCAACACGGCCGTCTGGAAGCCGTCGCACACGGCTGCGCTGTCCGGCTACTACGTCATGAAGCTGCTCGAAGCGGCGGGCATGCCGCCCGGCGTCGTGAACTTCGTGCCGGGCGACCCCGTCGAGGTGACGAAGGGGGTCATCACGCACCACGACCTCGCCGGCGTCCACTTCACGGGCTCGACCAGGGTCTTCCGCCTCCTGTGGAAGACCGTCGGCGAGCACATCGACGGATACCGCACCTTCCCCCGTCTCGTCGGCGAGACCGGCGGCAAGGACTTCATCGTCGCGCATCCGTCCGCCGACCCGGCAGCGTTGCGCACCGCCATGGTTCGCGGAGCCTTCGAGTACCAGGGTCAGAAGTGTAGCGCCGCGTCGCGCGCGTACGTCCCCGCCAGCGTGTGGAAAGAGCTGGAGGGCCCGCTGGTCGAGGAGACCGAGTCGCTCACGATGGGAGATCCGCAGAACTTCTCGAACTTCCTGGGCGCCGTCATCGACGAGCGCGCGTTCGGCAAGATCCGGGGCTACATCGAGCAGGCCCGCTCGGACTCCGATGCGGAGATCCTGGCCGGCGGCGAGTGCGACGACTCCGAGGGCTACTTCGTCCGACCGACCCTCATCCGAGCAGAGAGGCCGGACTACACGTCGATGTGCGAGGAGATCTTCGGTCCAGTCCTCTCGATCTACGTGTACGACGACGCGAAGTGGCCGGAGATCCTCACCACCGTCGACGAGACGTCACCCTACGCGCTCACCGGGTCGATCTTCGCACGAG
This sequence comes from Gemmatimonadota bacterium, assembly GCA_050050215.1. Taxonomy (GTDB): domain Bacteria; phylum Gemmatimonadota; class Gemmatimonadetes; order Longimicrobiales; family Gaopeijiaceae; genus UBA2982. The sequence continues at coordinate 3,320 of JASFUR010000257.1, read as the reverse complement.
AGCGGAGCAGGATCATGGAGGCTACCCGGGCGTTGCGCTACGCGGCCGGCAACTTCTACGTGAACGACAAGCCCACTGGAGCCGTAGTCGGCCAGCAACCCTTCGGTGGAGGCAGGGCGTCGGGCACGAACGACAAGGCCGGATCGATGTTGAATCTGCTCCGTTGGGTCAGCACGCGGACGGTCAAGGAGACCTTCGTGCCTCCCACCGACTACCGGTATCCGTACCTGGAAGAGGCGTAGGAGACCGGACGACCTCAGGCGAACGTCGCCATCAGGGCGTGCACCACCGCCGCGACCGCGATCAGGAATAGAAGCCCGACCACCACGACGGCCACGGTCGACCACGCCCCCGGCTCTTCCGGCACGGCGGGCTCACGGCCGACCGACCGATCAGCCGGCGCCGGCCCGTGGTCACTCGTCATTTCGATCCTCCGTGGTCTCGACTGGAGCGTTTCCACCCATGCACGCGACGGAGCCCTCGAGGCGGCTCACGTTCCGAACGTCCAGAGGCGGGAGAGCCACATCCAGTCCAGCCCGTAGAACACGGCGAGCACCACGAGGAAGAAGACGCACATGGCCAGCGTGCCCCGCATGGAGAAGCTGTGAACGGGGGACGCGCTCCCGGTGAGTGACAACGGGACGGGAACGCGCATCCGCGCGTCCTCTCCGATGAGGAGCGACCCCAACGCCACGAGCACGAAGAGCGCGCCGGCCAACACCGCCACGCAGGCGGCCACCCCCATCACGGCGAGCATCGGTCCGGCCGCCGCAAAGCCGAAGGTGGTGCCCGGTACGATCATGGTGACGGGATCCCTGCGGGGGACGCCGTACACGATGCCCGCGTCCATCATGGCCATGACGGCGATGCTCATGGCCCCCGCGTAGAGGTAGGGCTGCACCCGGGCCAGGGGCCCGAGGAACCACTCCTTCCCGAAGAGCAGCCGAATCACGTAGTAGAGCAGCCCCATGAAGGCGAGCGTGGTCCCCACGGCCACCGTGCCGTGGAAGTGGCCCGGCACGGCGAGCGTGTTGTGACGCATGGTGTTGAGTTGCATCTGCCCCATGAGAACGCCCGTGATGCCGCCCAGGAACCCGAACAGCGCGATGCTCAGCGCCGTGGCCGAAAAGCCGGGGTCGTGCCACGGAGCCGTCTTCAGCCATCCGAACCACCCGTCTCCGCCGAGCCCGCGCTTGCGGCGGCCTGCCTCGAGGCCCGCGGGAATGGCGAATGCGTGGATGAGGCTGGCCACCACCGCGCCGTACATCGCGTAGGAGGTGTTCCAGATCTTCCAGGAGCTCGACAAGGCGGGATCGGCCAGCAGGTGGTGCGCGGCGCCCATGTTGATGAAGAAGAGGTAGAGCACGAAGGCGCCACGGGAGACCTTTTCGCTCACCACCTCCGCACCGGCGGTCACGTGGGTCATGAAGTACCAGACCGTGACCATGGCGGCCAGATTGATCTGCTGCGACCCGTGGCCGATGATCCAGTACATCTGGCGGTACCAGGCCGCGTCGATGTGCTCGACGACGCCGATCCTCCACAGGAACGTCGGCACGTAGGTGACGAGCCCCCCCACCAGCGCCTCGACCGCGATGATCCCCGTGACGAACGCGCCGAAGGTCACCAGCGGCAAGGTGCGGGTCGGGTGCTCGCGCTTCTCCTGCCAGATGCACGCGAAGAAGGGCAGCGCGGCGAGAACGGTGCCCAGGATGAACGTGTCCACGCCGAGGTAGAACAGCGGTGAGGACTGCATCGGTGCGTAGGACGTCAGCAGGGGCTGCTGGTCCGGGAAGGTCGTCGTCCAGATCGCATACTCGATGAGGACGGCCGAAAGCACCATGATGGTCCAGCCAACGTGCGCCAAGCGGGGCGCCGGCAGCTTGCGTCCCAGCACCATGGGCCCGCCCACGTACAGGATGGCCACCTCCATGAAGACCATCCAGAAGATCAGCAGATTCCATGCGTGGAGGCTCAGGTACTTGTAGAAGCCCTCCGGATCGAGCAGGCCGACGACCTCCCAGCGGGTGAGCGCCACCAGAAGCGCCGCGATCCCGCCCAGCACGAGCGCCACCACCGCTGTGAGGCCGAACAGCTTCGCCGCGACCTCGGCGGATCGGTGGATTCGGAGACCCGTCACCGCACACGTGCGAGCGCCGTCCTCGCCGTACGAGCCCTCCAGCAGACTGATCGCCATGGTCGTGGGCCTCCTCTACCGCACGATGATCGTGCCGTGCATCACGCGGTGCCCCAGGCCACAGAACTCGTTGCACTGGAGGTGATACACGCCCGGGTGCTCGAACCGGATGGGCACGACCCATTCGTAGCCCGGCAGGATCTGGAGATTGAACTGCTCGATCATCCGATCTTCCCGGTGAAGACCGAAGCCGTGCTGCACGTCGTAGCTGCTGAGGTGCAGCCGGTAGCTGCGTCCTGCCTCCAGCACGAGCGGAAAGCCGTTCCAGGCCCATTGCTGCGCGCCGACGTACACGTCGGCGCCGGCCGGCACGAATCCCTCGTCCGTCACGGTGGCCTGGCTTTGGTACGCCTGCACCTCGGCCTGAAAGTCTTCCGGGCTGATGCGGGTGACGGTGCCCGTGGGATTCTGCGCCCCGAGGGCGCTCCAGCCCACCATCCAGCCGAAGAGGATCACGGCGGTGAGCACGGCCAGCGAAAGCCACGTGCGCTCGTGCCCGCTCACGGGCCAGTTCCACCAGTTCCCCTCGGGGGACCGGAGAGGTGAGCTCATCTCAACCTCCGGCTGCCACGCCGCGAAGGTCGATCAGGCCCCAGAGCACATACGAGAGGAAGAAGAACACCATCGCGGCCAACGCCAGCAGCCAGACGCTGTCCAGAACTTTCTGAGGCCAGGGCTTCGCTTCCTTCCGTGCTTCCCCGTCCTCCATTCGGGCCTCCCGTGGCGTAATCGACCGGAGTCATGAGCCGCGACCATAGTGGTGCCGGCTCCCCCGCCCTCGCAACTCGCATCCTGTCGGCGTCGTCGCCGATGCGGACGAGCCGCGCTACCCGCCGTCCGCCGAGGCCAGCGCCCTCGAAAAGTCGGCGATCAGATCGTCGGCGTCCTCGATGCCGACGCTGACCCGCACGAACCCGTCCGGCACGCCGCGGGCCTCGCGCTCCTGCTCGCTCAAGCCCACGTGGGAGGTGTACCGCGGCTGGGATACGAGCGTCTCAACGCCACCGAGGCTCGGCGCGGCGAGGGCGACCTCGAGCGCCGACACGAAGCGGTCGGCGGGCGCTCCGCCGCGGTCGAGCACGAAGCTGACCATGCCCCCGAATCCGTCCATGAGCTCCTTCGC
>JASFUR010000256.1:0-5474 GCA_050050215.1 Gemmatimonadota bacterium | reverse complement strand
CCTTCAGTTCGCCGGACGCGTTGACCCCCCTCCACGCGTTTTCTAGCTTTTCAGGCTCCCAATGCCCTGCGCCCTCCGGCACCCCCGAGAAGCCCAACAGAATGGACGACACCTACAGGCGGGGACCCCTTCTCCTCCTGAGCGGGCGTGCCAACCGGCCCCTCGCGGCGGAGATCGGAGAGCGCATCGGGAAGTCACCGGACGCCGCGACGATCAAGCAGTTCGCCGACGGCGAGATCTTCGTGCGGATCGATCGGAACGCGCGGGGCAGGGACGTCTTCATCGTACAGCCCACGACGGCGCCCGCCGACAACATGATGGAGCTGCTGCTGCTGATCGACGCGGCGCACCGTGCGTCGGCGGCCCGCGTCACCGCGGTGGTGCCGTACTTCGGATACGGGCGGCAGGATCGCAAGGACCAGCCGCGGGTGGCGATCGGGGCCAAGCTGGTCGCGAACCTGATGGTCGCGGCCGGGGCCGATCGAGTGATCTCGATCGACTTCCATCAGCACCAGATCCAGGGCTTCTTCGACATCCCGGTGGACCACCTCTACGCCGCGCCGGTGCTCACGAAGTACTTCCGCGACAAGAAGCTGGACAACCTGGTCGTCGTGGCTCCGGACGTCGGGTCCGCGAAGATGGCCCGGGGCACGGCACGTCGGCTGGACGGCACGTTCGCGATCATCGACAAGCGTCGCCCCAAGGCGAACATGTCCGAGGTCCTGAACGTCGTGGGTGAGGTCGAGGGGATGAACTGCCTGCTGATCGACGACATGGTCGACACGGCCGGCACGCTCACGAACGCGGTCCACGCGCTCCAGGAGCGGGGTGCGAAGGCCGTCTACTGCGCCGCCACGCACGCACTGCTCTCCGGTCCGGCCGTCGATCGCTTGAAGGATGCGCCCATCGAGGAGATGGTCGTCACCAACACGATCGACATCCCGTCGGAGAAGCGGTTCGACAGGCTCACGATCCTCTCGGTCGCCGACCTGCTGGCCAAGGCGATCGATCACGTACACTCGAACGAGTCGGTCAGTCAGCTCTTCGAGAAACTTCCGGATGACTGAGGGAAAGGGCCCGGGACGAGCCTGGGGCCGACAATCAGGGGAAGCAGAAAATGTCAGATAAGGCAGTACTGAACGCTCAGAAGCGTGAAGGCACCGGCAAAGGCGTGGCCCGCAAGCTCCGCCAGGCCGGTCGCGTACCCGCGGTCCTCTACGGCCGCGAGCTCGAGTCGATGCACATCTCCGTGGACGCCCACGAGGCGGAGCTCCTATTCCACGCGATCTCGGTCGACAACACGATCGTGGCGCTCGACGTGGAGGGTGAGAAGGAGCCCTTCACAACGCTCGTCCGGGAGATCCAGACACATCCCTGGAAAGGCTCGATGATCCACGTGGACTTCCTGCGCATCCAAGCGGGTGTCGCAGTCGACCTGGACGTGCCGATCCATCTGGAGGGCGTGCCCGCCGGCGTGCGCAACAGCGGTGGCGTGCTCGAGCAGGTCATCCACGAGCTCCCGGTTCGCTGCATTCCATCCAAGATCCCGGACTCCTTCGTTCTCGAGGTCACCGAGCTGGAGCTGAACGACACGCTCCACGTCTCCGACATCGAGCTCGAGGAGGGCATCGAGCTTCGGATCGACCCGGAGCGCACTGTCTGCTCGGTCGCGATACCGCGGATCATCGAAGAGGAAGAAGAGGAAGAGGAAGCTCTCGAGCCCGAGTTGGTTGGCGAGGAGGAGGAAGGAGAAGCCCCCGCCGAGGCCGAAGAGGGAGCGGAAGCCGAGAGCGGTGGAGACGAAGACTGATCCGGCTGCCCCGAAGGCTGCATGAAGGTGGTCGTGGGGCTGGGCAACCCCGGCCCCGAGTACGACGCCACGCGCCACAATGTGGGCTGGTGGGTCGTGGATCGACTGGCGTACGACTGGGACTTCCCCTCGTTTCGGCGGGACGGGAAGGCCCTGGTGACCGGGGGAGTGGTCGACGGGGCCTCGGTGCGCCTGGTGAAGCCCACGACCTACATGAACCGCAGCGGGCTCGCCATGAGGATGCTGCTGCAGATGGACGGCTTCGATCCGGCGGAGGACCTGCTGGTCATCGTCGACGACGCCGCGCGGGACATCGGACGGGTGCGTTTCCGTCCGGAAGGGAGCGCGGGCGGGCACAACGGGCTCAAGTCGGTGTCGGGCGCGCTTCAGTCCAACGCGTACGCCCGGCTGAGGATCGGGGTCGGCAGGAAGCCGGACGGGGTGGACCTGTCCGACTGGGTGTTGGGACCGATGCCCGAAGAGGATGAGGACGTGGTGGTCGGGTTGCTGCCGGAGCTTACGGAGGCGGTCGAAGTCTGGATCGCCGAGGGAATCGAGCCGGCCATGAACCGGTTCAATCGATGACATACACACTTCGACGTAATCACAGAGGAAGGCTGATCCGATGACCTTCGTTGCATTGACCGACTGGGCATGGTTGCTCGGTGTGCTCGGGCTCGTCACGGCCGGTGGGATCTACGGCTACGTGAAGAGCCAGCCCGCCGGCTCGGATGCCATGATCGACCTGGGCGAGCAGATCCACGACGGTGCGATGGCGTTCCTGCGCCGGGAGTACACGTACCTCGCGGTGTTCGTCATCATCGTGGCCGCCTTGCTGGCCTGGGTGATCGCGCCGATCAGCGCCGCCGCGTACATCTTCGGAGCGCTGAGCTCGGTCTCCGCGGGCTTCATGGGAATGAAGGCGGCGACACGAGCGAACACCCGCACGTCCGCGGCGGCCAACACCGAAGGCCAGGGCAAGGCGCTCCGGGTCGCGTTTTTCGGTGGTGCCGTCATGGGCCTCGCCGTCGCGGCGCTGGGGATGCTCGGCATCGGCGTGCTCTACTTCATCTTCGCCCGCCCCGCAGTGGGTGGTGAGGAGTTCGAGCGCTTCGCCGAGATCGTATCGGGCTTCGCGATGGGCGCCAGCTCGATCGCGCTGTTCGCTCGCGTGGGTGGCGGCATCTATACGAAGGCCGCCGACGTGGGAGCCGACCTGGTCGGCAAGGTCGAAGCCGGCATCCCGGAGGACGACCCCCGGAACCCCGCCACGATCGCCGACAACGTGGGCGACAACGTCGGCGACGTCGCCGGCATGGGCGCCGACATCTTCGAGTCCTACGTCGGTTCCATCGTTGCGACCATCGCGATCGGCGCCACCTCGGCGGCCATGGTGTCACACCGTGCCGCGGCGGTCGCGCTGCCGCTTCTCACGGTCATGGTCGGTCTGGTGGCCTCGCTCGTCGGCATCGCGGCGATGAAGACGCTCGAGAAGCGCAATCCGTCGAGCGCGCTGCATGGCACGACCTGGATCGCGGGCGTCCTCTTCCTCGGGGCCATGTACTTCGTGGTCCAGAGTCTCGGCATCACGTACACGGATCCGGGAAGCGGCAAGGTCTACGGGGTTCTCGGGCCGTGGGTCGCGATCGTCGCGGGCACGCTGGCCGGTGTGCTCATCGGCATGGTGACCGAGTACTACACGGCGGCCAAGCCGGTCCGCCGCATCGCCGAAGCGAGCGAAACCGGGGCCGCTACGAACATCATCGCCGGCCTGGCGGTCGGCATGGAGTCCACCGCGATTCCGGTCATCCTCATCGCGGCGGCCATCTACGCGGCGTTCGCGTTCTCCGGCCTGTACGGCATCGGCATCGCGGCCGTCGGCATGCTCGCCACGACCGGCGTGACGATGTCGGTGGACGCATACGGCCCCATCGCCGACAACGCCGGCGGCATCAGCGAGATGAGCGGACTCGGGCCCGAGACCCGGGCCATCACCGACTCGCTCGACGCTATCGGCAACACGACGGCGGCGATCGGGAAGGGCTTCGCGATCGGGTCCGCCGCGCTGACGGCGCTGGCGCTCTTCAGCGCGTACTCGGCGGCCGTCGGCCTGCAGGTCACCGGCATCAACATCGTCGACCCGATCGTGGTGATCGGCCTCTTCCTCGGCGGCATCCTGCCGTTCTTCGTGGCGGCGCTCACGATGACAGCCGTGGGCCGCGCCGCTCAGGGCATGGTCGACGAGGTGCGTCGCCAGTTCCGCGAGATCCCCGGGATCATGGAGGGCACCGCCAAGCCGGACTCGGCGCGCTGCGTCGACATCTCGACGCAGGCGGCCCTGCGCGAGATGATCCTTCCGGGCGTGACCGCGGTCGCCGCCCCGGTCCTCGTGGGCTCTCTGCTCGGCGTGGAGGCCCTCGGCGGTCTCTTGGCGGGAGCGACGGTGACGGGCGTGCTCATGGCGCTCTTCATGGCCAACTCGGGTGGTGCCTGGGACAACGCGAAGAAGTACATCGAGGGTGGTGCTCATGGCGGCAAGGGCTCCGATCCGCACAAGGCTGCGGTCGTGGGTGATACGGTCGGCGATCCGTTCAAGGACACGTCTGGCCCGTCGCTCAACATCCTCATCAAGCTGATGAGCGTCGTCTCGCTCGTGCTCGCGCCCTGGCTGGACAGCATCCACGGCATCGACGTGCCGGCCCAGGCTTCGATGCTCATCGATTCCGTGCTCAAGATGTTCCTCGGATAGGGATCGAGAGGGGGACTAGAACGCTGGCCCGGGGCGTGCTTTCCACGTCCCGGGCCTTTGTTTAGCTTCTTCGTCTGTGCCGATGAGCGGCACACGACAATTCATCCCGCCCCGTCCGGAGCGTCCGCGCCGCATGCCGGCCGCTCGGGGAGACGGGGCCCGTGACGAGACCTACGGTCCGAGGGAAGCGAACATGCGGCTCTATGAAGTGGTGTACATCCTCGATCCCGCTCTCGAGGAGACCGCGGTCGACGCCAAGCTCGAGAAGTTCCACGAGCTTGCGACGTCCCAGGGCGGCGAGGTTGCCGCAGTCGACCATTGGGGCACTCGCCAGCTCGCATACCCGATCGGGAAGCAGAAGAGCGGCTACTACGCGGTCGCCCAGTTCACCGCCGCGGTCGAGGCCCTGCCCGAGTACGAGCGGCTGCTGAAGCTGGACGATGAGGTGATCCGCTACCTGATCGTCCTGAACGAGGGTGAGCCCACGAACGGTCAGTCGATCGTCGAAGAGGTGCCGGAGCGCGAGGGTGAGCGTGACGAGGAGGACGACGAGGACGACGAGGACGACGAGGAGGAGGGCGACGATGGCTCTCCCCCCGAGTTCCAGGGGGCCCGAGGGCGCCGGCGTCGGATGGAAGGTCCGCGGATCACGCTGCTCAACTACAAGGACGTGGCCACGCTCTCCAAGTTCGTCACCGAGCAGGGCAAGATTCTTCCCAAGCGTACCACCAAGGTGACGGCGGCCTTCCAGCGTCAGCTGGGCACGGCGGTCAAGCGTGCCCGTTTTCTCTCGTTGCTGCCGTACACGGGTGGCCACGAGGCGTAGCGCCAGACCCGATGGAGCAGGGGACGCAGGAGGAGTCACGGACGGCATCGCCGGACTGGCCGAGAGCGCTGGCGCTCTTCGGGGTCGTG
>JASFUR010000255.1:0-5482 GCA_050050215.1 Gemmatimonadota bacterium | reverse complement strand
TGACCGCGACCAACCGCACGCTCTCCCTGCTCCGGCCTGCCGTCTGGGCCGCCCGCTCGATCCGTTCCCTCACGAGAGGCAGCGTCTGCCGCAGCCGTTCCAAGTACATGTCGGTCGGAGCCTCCACACTCGTCATCCCTGTTCGCTCACCTCAGCTCGTTCTCCCCTGGAGGAATATGCAAAGGGACCCCGCCGGAGCTCCGGCGGGGTCCCTTTGGGGTCCTCTCAGGCTCCGACTTACCGGACCTGGAACGTAATCGGTAGGGCGACCCAGACCTGAACCTTGTTCTCGCGGTTCAGAGCCGGGGAGAAACGATAGACCTCGGCGACGTTGAGCGCCGCCTGATCCAGCGCCTCGTATCCGGAGCTCTGGTTGATCTGAGTCTGCTGCACACGACCCTCTTCGTCGATGAAGAACCAAACCTGAACCGTGCCGCCGATGCCCGAGTCACGAAGCACCGTGGGGTACTCCCGCGTCAGCGCCCGCTGAACCTCCTGCAGGTTCTGCAGAGCCGGCGCGACCGTGAACGGCGTGAACGTCGGCGCGGAGGAGATGTCGGTCTCGATCTCGTCCGGGGGCGGAGGAAGGTCATCGACCGGATTATCCTCGAACGTCGTCGGTGCGATCGTGATGTCCTCGTCGATGTTCGCTTCCGCGATCACCGGCGTCGCCGGCCGGGAAATCGCCTGCGGTGGCGGCGGGATCTCGATCTCGGGTGGCATGGTGATGGCCTCGAGCTCCTCCGAGGTGAACGACACGTCCTCGGCCGTCATCTCGGGGGCGATCGCGAACACACCGAAGTGCATGACGGTGGCCACGATCATCGAGCCCCAGAACCACGAATCGAACGTCCTCTTCAGACGGTCGTTCGCGGTCTCGTGCATGACCTCGAGATCGCCTGGTACTGCTTCGGCAGCGCTCATCGTCTTTCCCTCTGCATGCTCTGCTCCAACTGTGTAGCGAACACCACACGCACCACTCCGGCTTCCACGAGCTCCTTCTGGAGCGCGTCGACGAAGTGGTACGGGGTCTGGCGGTCGGACCGGATCGAGATGACCAGCGCCCGATCCGATGCCGCGTACAACGGGGCAACATAGTTCGAGACGTCGGCCATCGCGAACGGCTGGTCGTTCATGAAGACCGTGCCGTTCCGCTCCATCCAGATGTTGAGAATGTTCTTCTGCTTCTCGTCGATCTTCTGGGCCGCCTCGGCCTCGACCCAGTCGATGGGCCGGTCACGGTCGGTCTGGAAGACCGTCGAGACCATGAAGAAGATCAGAAGCAGGAACGCGATGTCGGCCAGTGAGGAGGAGGGCACCTCGGAAGAGGCCTTGGACTTGCGCTCGAAACCGCCTTTCAGGGCCATCGTCTACTCCTCCAGGATCTGGAGTGAGATACGCTCGGCGTTCGCCGAATGGAGCGCGTCCAGCACGTCCACCATGTACTCGTAGGGCGCGTCGGGGTGCGTCTTCACGGCGGCGATGAGGTTGGGATTGTCCGCAATCGCCTGCCGCCACGTGCCCTCGATCTGGCTCGCCCTCATCTGCTGCTCGTTCTGGGATTCACCACGACGCACCGTGACGATTCCGTTGGGCTGGATGATGAGGTGCATGATGTTGTTCTGGCTGACCTGCGCCTCCTCACCCTGCTCGGGGAGCACGATCGCCAGTCCCTTGTCCTTCGGGAAGGTCGTCGTGACGAGGAAGAAGATCAGCAGAAGGAAGGCGATATCCGCCATGGACGAGGTCGGGACCTCGTCGCTCACCTTCTGTTTCTTGTTGCCGAGAATCGCCATGTCACTCCTGCCTCAGTGTACCAGATACAGATCGGTCTCGTCGTAGGTTCCGCGCTCTACGCGTTTGTAGGCGGCACTCCGGCCGCGATCTGCGACGGGAAGCGCTGGTCCCGTTGCACGATCTCCACACGCCCGTCCTTCTCGAGATCCCAGGCGAGATTGAAGATCTTCTGAGCGCCCTGCTCCATATCGACGATCAGCCTGTCGATCCGGGTCACGAACGCGTTGTAGAAGATGTTGACCGGGACAGCCACCACGAGGCCCGCCGCAGTCGTGAGCAGGGCCACCTTGATGCCGCCGGCCACCAGCGAGGGATCGACGTCGCCCGCCAACTCGATAGCGGCGAAGGCCATGATCATCCCGTACACGGTGCCGAGGAAGCCCATGAGCGGCGCGACGTTCGCGATCGTCGCGAGGATCACGAGCCCGCGCTCCAGGAAGCCGAGCTCGATGGTGCCGGTCGTGGAGACCGCAGCCTCCAGCTCGCCGGGGCCGAGCCGCTTGTTCTTGATCCGCCGGAGCCCGGCGAGGAGAATCGCGGCCGCGGGACCGGCCGTGTTGTGGGCGATATCGATGGCGCCATCGATGTCGCCGGCGATCGCGGCCTGTTCGACGTTCTGGATGACGCTCTTCGTGCCCTTGTGGGCGAGCCAGAGCGTCCACGCCTTTGCGATGATCACGCCGAGCGCGATCATCGAGCACAAGACGAGCGGATACATCATCAACCCGCCGTCGGCGAAGAGCGTCAGTAGCCTGTATTGAGAACCCAAGCGGACTTCACTCCTGTCGTGAGATCGTCGGCCCCGCGGGGGGCGGACGTCCTGATCCGAGGACCGCGCAATCTAGGAGGCGGCCTCGGAGGGTGTCAACGCGAGATCTTGTAGGAATTTACGAAGTCCCGCCAGACCCCCCGCGACATCCGCTACGAAGCGCTCAACGCCGGGTTCGTGGACTCCGGCTGCGCCGCGGACGGTGCGGCTTCGCTCATCTCCCGGCTCCCGGAGACGATCGCCCTCAAGCGCTCCGAGTTCACGGCCCGCTCCAGCGTTCCGGCGATCGCCACGGCGACCTGGGCCGTCTCCTCGCTGACCACGATCACGATCGCGTCCGTCTCTTCGCTCAGGCCGAGGGCCGCTCGGTGTCTGGTCCCCAGGGAACGGTCCTGCACGGGAGACTGCGTCAGCGGGAGGATCGCGCCCGCGGAGCGGATTCGATCGCCGGAGATGAGCACCGCGCCGTCATGGAGCGGCGAGTAGGGCGTGAAGATGGTCACGAGCATCTCCGCCGACACGGGCGCGTCGACCGAGCTTCCCGTCTCCGCGTACTCCCCGAGCCCGACGTCCTGCTCGACGGCGATGATCGCTCCGTGCCTCGCGCGGGACAGTCGCTCGGTCGCCTCGATGATCTCCTCTGCGACCCGACTCCCCTCCAGGTGCTGGAACGCCCGCATCATCCGGCTCTGGCCCAGACGCGCCAGCGCGGCACGGAGCTCGGGCTGGAAGACGACGAGCACGGCGATGGCCCCGTACTGGAAGGCCGCCTCGAGGAGCGTGCGGACGAGGATCAGGTCCAGGAGACGAGCCACGCCGTACGTGAACGCGAGCAGGACGACTCCCAGCACGATCTGCATCGCGCGCGTCCGCTGGATCACGAGCAGGATCCTGTACAGCAGGAACGCGACGATCAGGATCTCGATGAGATCGGTCCAACCGGGACGAAGGAACTGCAGTTGCTCCCAGAGCCTGCTCACCGGTGGCTCCCGGGCGCGCTCGGCGCCTCACGGCGCGGGACCATCAGACCAGCTCGTCCTCGCCTGGTGTGTCCACGATGCCCGGCGCGGGTCCCGGAAGAGGTCCCTCGCCACCGAGCCCGAACCCGCGCGGCGACTTCTCCGGCTCGGGCGTCGGCTGCTTGGGCAGCGTGGGCGCGGCTTCCTCGTCCTCGATGCTCGGTAGCGGCGGGAGCGGCTCTCCGCGCTCCAGAGCCTCGACGTCGTTCCGGTCGAGGGTCTCACGCTCGAGCAGGGCCTGTGCGATCGCCTCGAGGAGCTCCTTGTGCTCCTCCAGAACCTCGTGCGCGCGCTGGTGCGCCTCGTCCAGGATCCGCTTCACCTCTTCGTCCACGATGCGTTGCGTGTGCTCGGACACGCTCCGGCGCTGCACGATCTCGCGGCCGAGGAAGACCTCCTGCTCGTTGTCCGCCACTGCCACGAGGCCGATGACGTCGCTCATCCCGAACGACGTCACCATCCGGCGGGCCATGCCCGTCGCGCGCTCGATGTCGTTCCCTGCACCCGTGGTGATGTCCTGGGGCCCGAAGATCATCTCCTCGGCGACGCGCCCGCCGAAGAGCATGGCGAGCTGCCCCTCCATCCACTCCTTGGTATAGGAGTGTCGGTCCTCCTCGGGGAGGCTCGCCGTGATGCCCAGAGCGCGTCCCCGCGGCACGATCGTGACCTTGTGGACCGGATCGAGCCCCGGGATCTTCAGCCCCATCACCGCGTGCCCCGCCTCGTGGTAGGCCGTCAGGCGGCGCTCGCCCTCGGTGAGCACGAGGCTCTTCCGCTCCGTGCCCAGCATGACCTTGTCCTTGGCCTGCTCGAAGTCGGCCATCGTGACCTTGTCACCATCCCGACGGGCGGCCAGGAGCGCGGCCTCGTTGCAGATGTTCGCGAGGTCGGCGCCGCTCATGCCCGGCGTGCCACGCGCGATGATGGACAACTCGACGTCGTCGGCGAGCGGCAGCTTCTTCGCGTGCACCCGTAGGATCCCCTCACGTCCCTTCACGTCCGGGGAGTCGACGACGACCTGACGGTCGAAGCGGCCCGGCCTCAGGAGCGCCGGGTCGAGCACGTCGGGCCGGTTCGTCGCCGCCAGCAGGATCACGCCCTCGTTCGACTCGAAACCGTCCATCTCCACGAGGAGCGCGTTCAGCGTCTGCTCACGCTCGTCGTGCCCACCACCGAGGCCCGCGCCGCGGTGGCGACCGACAGCATCGATCTCGTCCACGAAGATGATGCACGGCGCGTGCGCCTTGCCCTGCTCGAAGAGGTCACGGACACGCGAGGCGCCCACGCCCACGAACATCTCCACGAAGTCCGAGCCGGACATCTGGAAGAAGGGACGGCCGGCTTCGCCCGCCACCGCCCTGGCCAACAGCGTCTTGCCCGTACCGGGCGGGCCGACCAGCAGCACGCCCTTGGGAAGGCGACCACCGAGACGCGAGAACTTCGCCGGGTCCTTGAGGAACTCGATGATCTCCTGGAGCTCCTCCTTCGCCTCGTCGGCCCCCGCCACGTCGGCGAAGGTGACCTTCGGCGTGTCCGGCGAGATCAGCTTTGCCTTCGAGCGTCCGAACTGGAAGGCACGGTTCCCGCCGCCCTGCATCGTCCGGAAGATCCAAATCCAGAACGCGATGAAGAGCAGCCACGGCAAGGCCGTCAACAGCAGCGTCCCGATGCCGCGCTGGGGTGCCTCCGCATCGACGATCACGCCGCGGCTCTGGAGCTGTTGCAGCAAGCCGTCGGTGAGCTCGCCCGGGAGCATGGTCTGGAAGCGGACGTACTCCTGATCGTCACGCCGCACGGGCTGCTTGAACTCTCCCTCGACGGCACGGTCCCGGAACGTCACCTCCTCGATGCGATCGGCAGCGAGGTGCTCCGTGAACTCGGTGTACGAGAGCTCGGC
>JASFUR010000254.1:0-5483 GCA_050050215.1 Gemmatimonadota bacterium | reverse complement strand
GTGTCGGCGCCCAGGACGGAAGGGCGGTTCGGACCTCCGCGAGCGGGATGGCTCCCCTGAGCGAATCGGCGCGGTGCCCGTCGTCCACCGCGCTGCGAAGGGCGTCCTGGGCCTTGGCGCTCACCTCAGCCCCGAAGAGGATGCCGGCGGACTCCAGGACCGCATCGGGCTCGAGCGATGCCAGGGCACGCTCCACTTCCACAGGAGACAGACCCGATCGCACGGGCAGCGCAGCGCGCTCCACGCCGCTCCACTCCGAGACGGCCAGGAGGGCCACCAGCGCCCGGTCGCCGTCGCCGTCGAGGATCGTATCGAGCTCCGCGCGCAACGGGGCTTCGAGGCCCCGACGCTTCGGGGCGACGGGCTCGGCGACCATCCCTCCCCCGATCGTCGTGACCGGCGAGTATGCCCGGATGACGAAACGGTCGCGCGCCCGCACGGCGAGCGGCTCCTCGAGCCTGAGCTGGACCCAACCGACCTGCCCGGGCCCCAGCGGCTCGGCCTCCAGGAGCGCGCAGCGAGCCAGCACCTCGCTGGTGCCGTGGTGTACGTGCACCCGCTGGTTGTGTTGCAGCATCCACTCCGTCGAGGGGAGCATGCGCACCCGAGCCGTCACGACGTGGCTCGTGGCCCAGTGGGGCGAGGTCACGAGCGTGGCCCCCCGGTCCAGGATGTCTCGGTCCGCACCGGCGCCCGCGAGCCCCACGGCCGTCCGATCGCCGGCACGCGCCTCGTCGACGTCCCGACCGTGTACCTGCACGCTCCTCACCCGCGCCTCCAGGTCCTGGGGCAGGAGCCGGACCTTGTCGCCGGCGGCGAGCGAGCCCGACCACAGCGTTCCGGTTCCGACGGTGCCCGTCCCCCGGATGGTGAAGACGCGGTCGAGCGGCAGCCGGACCAGATCTCCGGCCCGGTCGTTCCGCACGCCGCTCGCCGCGTCTCGCAGCGCGTCGCGGAGCCCGTCCAGACCCTCCCCACGCGCGGCCGAGGTCCGGACCTGCTCCGCGCCCGAATACGGGGTGCCCTCCAGGACCTCGTCGACGTCGGCGCTCACGAGCTCGAGCCAGTCGTCCTCCACCAGGTCGCACTTGGTGACCGCAACGACCAGGCGTGGCACGCCGAGCAGCTCCACGATGGCGAGGTGCTCGCGCGTCTGCGGCATGACGCCTTCGTCGGCAGCCACGACCAGGAGGACGACGTCGACCCCGGCGGCTCCCGCGACCATAGCCCGGACGAACGCTTCGTGCCCCGGGACGTCGACGACGCCGAAGCGGAGGTCGTCGCCCAGGTCCAGCTCCGCAAAGCCGAGCTCGATGGTGATCCCCCGGACCTTCTCTTCCTGCAGCCGGTCCGGGTCCACACCCGTGAGCGCCTCGACCAGGGCCGACTTGCCGTGGTCGATGTGTCCGGCCGTACCGAGGATCAGCCCTCTCATGACGCCAGTGGCGTCTCCCGCGGGAAGAGACCCGCCAGGAAGCGCAGTGACTTCAGCGGCCTGGATACCACGTGGTAGGCGAGGAAATCGGTCAGCAGCGACAGGTGCTGGCGCTCGTGCGACAGGTCCGCCGGACGCTCTCCCCGAAGGAGCTCGCGTAGCTGAGCACGCGCGCCCGGTCCCATCTTCGGACCGGCGGCGCCCTCCGAGCAGGCCGGGCAGCGGATTCCACCGGCTGCGAAATCGAAGCGGCCGAAGTCCTCCTCCCCCAGCACCTCCCCGCAGCGCACACAACCGTCCATCTGGGGCGCGAAGCCGAACTCTTCAGTCAACGTCCAGAGCCCGCAAAGGATGGCACCCGCCCGCCCGGGCTCGCTCACGCTCTCGATCTCGTCCAGCGCGGAGAGGAGCGAGAAGAAGACCCCGGGATGGGTCTCCTGCTCCGAGTGGGCCAGCACGAGCTCCGCGGCGGCCGAGGCCCCCGTGAACCGGAGCACGTCCGAGGCCAGCCCCCCGCGCAGGCGGGTGCACTCGAAGTCCTTCATGGTGTGCAGGTCGCGGTGCGTCTTCACGTATGCGGTGAGCTCACCGGACGCGAAGGTGGCCATCGTGGCAGTGCCCTTCCCGGTGCGCCCCCGCAGGCCCTTCGCCACCACGCTCAGAAGGCCGTAGTCCTCGGTGTGGAAGCGGAGGATGCGGCTCGAGTCTCCGTAATCGTGCGCACGGAGGAGTACGGCCTCAGTGCGGATCGGGGCCACGTCAGCCCTCGACCTTGAGGCGCCTCATCAGCTCCGCCCGCTTCCGCTTGTACTCGCGGGTGCGGGCAGCGGACGGCGACGGCTCGGCCTCGTACTCTTCATCGAGCCGGGCGATTTCGATCAGCACGCCCTGGCGTCCGGCCCCACCGCCTCCCCCTCCGCCGCGAGCTGGGGCGACTTCCTTGCTGCGGCCACGTTGGAGCGCGAGCAATCCTCCCCCGAGCAGGACGAGCGCGAGAGCGACGGCAATCCACTGCACGGGCGGCGGGGCCTCCTCCTCCGCCATCGTGATGCGGATCTCGGGGATCTCGATACCCTGCCCGGCGAACCGTCGGTACGTGCTCCCCGTCATGGAGACGTTCTGCTCCCGCACGAGCCCCTCGACCGAGATGGCCGGCGCCGGCTCGCGGACGAGTATGTCGAGCGTGGCTGTCTCCCCTGGCGTGGGGATCGTCACTTCGAGTGAGTCGACGAAGTACCGGACAACCAGGAAGGGCGACTGACCCGGCTGCAGCGCCCCGCTGTAGACCATGTCGTTGCCTTCCCTGGTGATGACGTCGGCGGCCATCCCCTCGATCGCCGCCACGTCGCGCGCCTCCGCCGGCAACGGATACCGCCAGGTGCCCCCGCTCTCGGCCGGCACGATGGTCCTGTCCAGCGGATTGACGACCTCGAAGACGTCGGTGATCGCCCACTCGGATCCGTTCGGCTCGAAGAAGATGCTGCGCCCTTCGACGCTCACCGGGAGCCCCTCCGGCGGAGCGATGATCGTGTCGTACGCGTGGATCTCGTAGATCGAGTCCAGATCGACGGCCGTGGAGACCAGGTTCCCGAAGTACATGACCCCGTCGTGTCGCACCGACGCGAAGTAGACGTCGCCCACGGTCTCGTCCGGCACGCTGGGAAGCGGGAAGTAGAACGATCCGTCCGGAGCGATGGGCACCGAGTCGATCTCGCCCTGCTCGGCCGACGTCATGCGATGGAGGACGACCGAGCCCGAGCTCAGCGCGCTGTCGGCCAGGAAGGCGCGGCCCGCCAGGATGGGCTCCTCGACGACCTGGGACGCCGACAGGCTCGGATGGAGCAGGCAAGCGGCGAGGCACGCCAAAAGCCGCGTGCCGATCCGGCCCGATGCCGTGGAGGGCGACCTCAAGGGAGTGTCAGGGCGTGAACCGCCCGAAATCCTCTGGGTTGAGCCGCCGCAGGTATTCCTTGAGCTCCTCCGGACCCATCGACTGCTGCTCGGCTTCGATCTCCTGGGTGCCGAAGCTGAGCTCCGCCGCCGACTCGTCATCTGCGATCTCGATGGTCGCCTCCTCGAGCAGATCTTCCTGCGCGAAGATACGTGCCTCGACCCGGAGCGCGACCGCGATGGAGTCCGACGGTCGGGCATCGACAGAGAAGACCTCCCCGTCGCGACGCACGATGAGCTCGGCGTAGTAGGTGCTCGACTCCACTTTGGTGATGATCACCTTCTGGACGTCGCCCCCCAGACCCTTCAGCACCGAGCACAGGAGGTCGTGCGTGAGCGGGCGAGAGAACTCCATGTCCGCGAGCTGCATGGCGATAGCGCTGGCCTCGCCGGGCCCGATCCAGATCGGAAGCACACGCTCCCCGTCGAGCTCCTGAAGGATGACTACGGGGGTGTTCGTCGAGCGATCCAGAGCCAAGCTCTGGACGCGAACCTCTACCAGCACGGCGCCAGGACCTCCGGCGTTCGGGACGTCGCGGGGCGCTCGGCCCCGACTGACCTCCAGTACTCCGAAGCAAGCCGTGGGTTCTCCGGTGCGCGCCTCGTGACGCCTCGGCCGAGGCCGCTCCGCTCAGCCGGCGACGGCGCTCCGGAGATCGCCCACCCGGTCGGTCGTCTCCCACGGGAAGAAGGTCACCGGCTCGTCGCCGCCCGCATCCGGAACCCGTGTGACGGGCGTCCGACCGAAGTGGCCGTACGCGGCCGTCGCAGTGTAGATCGGATTGCGCAGGCCGAGCGTCTCGATGATCACGTCCGGCCGGAAGTCGAAGACCTCCCGGACGGCCTCGGCCAGCTCGATGTCGGGCACCTCACCGGTGCCGAATGTGTCGATGTGGACGGAGACCGGCTCGACCACCCCGATCGCGTACGCGAGCTGAATCTCGCAGCGGCGGGCGATGCCGGAAGCCACGACGTTCTTCGCAGCCCACCGTGCCGCGTACGCCGCGGAGCGGTCCACCTTCGTCGGGTCCTTGCCGGAAAAAGCTCCGCCGCCGTGCCGGCCCACGCCACCGTAGGTGTCCACGATGATCTTCCGCCCCGTGAGCCCCGCGTCCCCGTGGGGGCCGCCGATCACGAAGCGACCGGTCGGGTTGATGTGCAGGATGCAGTCGTTCTCGTCGAAGAGCTCCGACGGAAGCGCCGGCTTGATGATCTTCTGCGTGATTCCCTCGAGGAGGTCGCCCTCGCGCACGTCCGGGTCGTGCTGCGTGCTGACCACGACCGTGTGGACCTTGATCGGCTTGTCGCCCTCGAACTCGACCGTGACCTGAGCCTTTCCGTCCGGGCGGAGCCACGGAATCTCCCCGCTCCGGCGCACGTCGGCGAGTCGCTTCGTGATGGCGTGCGCGAAATGGATCGTGGCCGGCATGAGCTCGGGGGTCTCGTCCGACGCGTAGCCGAACATCATGCCCTGGTCTCCGGCGCCGCCGGTGTCGACGCCCATCGCGATGTCGGGCGACTGCTGATCGAGGTTGGTCAGCACGGCGCACGTCATCGCGTCGATGCCGAGCGCGGCGTTGGTGTATCCAATCCGCTGGAGGGTACCACGCACGATGTCCGGGATGTGCACGTAGCACTCCGTCGACACCTCGCCTGCGACGAGCGCGAGACCGGTGGTAACGAGCGTCTCGCAAGCCACGCGCGAGCGCGGGTCCCCAGCAAGCAGATGATCGAGAACGGCATCTGATATCTGGTCCGCGATCTTGTCGGGATGGCCTTCCGTGACGGACTCGGACGTGAAGAGCGTGGTGCGCAAAGTGACTTGCCTGGCTGGGAGGAAAAGCGTGCTGGGTCGCGACTATCGCGGCGCGAACGCTATGTAATCAGTCTGGGACCGACAAGCTCCAACGCCCCGAGAAGACCTTCAGATCGACCGAATCGCCGATGCCGTCCACCAGGCACTGCGTGACGTCCCGGCTCGTGGAGGCGGCGAGCGCCTTGCGGGCGGCCTTGCGGGCGTCCTCGATCCGCACCTCACGCAACATCTTCTTGATCTCGGGCAGTGACGGCCACGCCATGGAGAGCACCGTGATGTCGA
>JASFUR010000253.1:0-5516 GCA_050050215.1 Gemmatimonadota bacterium | reverse complement strand
GGTCGGCTCAGACCGTTCACCGTGTTGACCGCGTTCCTGTACGCCCGGATGCGGAACGGGTTGGCGCCCTGGATCTCGAGCAGGTCGGCGAGGAGCGTGAGGGTGTGCGCGATGTCGAGGTTCTCCATGACGCTCTCTCAGCCCTCCTGCAGATCGCCGCCGTGCTCGCGCAAACGAGCCACGAATTGATCGAAGTCCAGGACCTCGACGCCCAGCTTCTCGGCCTTCTCGAGCTTCGAGCCCGCGTTCTCGCCGGCGACCACGAACGCCGTCTTCTTCGACACCGAGCCCGCCGTGCTCCCGCCGACGCCGCGCCAGGCGCTCTCGGCCACGACGCGAGCGACCGGGATCGTGCCCGTGAAGACCGCAGTGCCCAGATCCGGCCGATCGGTCGGGGCGGGCTCGCTCTCGACGGGTGCGATGCCGTGCGCGAGGAGCGCGTCCACGGCGCTCGCGCTCCGCTCGTCCGCGAAGAAACCCGTGATCGCCTCGCTCATCCTCGGCCCGATGCCCGACACGGCCTCGAGGTCCTCCCGCGTGGCCGCGCGAACTCTCTCGAAGGAGCCGAAGTGGGTGGCGAGGTCGCGGGCCACCGTGACCCCGACCTCCGGGATGCCCAGCGCGACCAGGAATCGATCCAGCTCGGGCTCCTTCTTGGCCTGGATCGCCTCCACGAGCCCGGTCGCGGACTTCTCCGCGAAGCCCTCGAGGGGCAAGAGGTCCTGCGGCTTCAGGTCGTACAAGTCGGCGAGGGTCTTCACGAGCCCTCGGTCGACCAGGAGCGTCGCCGTCTCCTCACCGAGCCCCTCGACGTCGAGCGCGCTCCTCGCGCCGAAGTGGACGATGCGTCCCTTGAGCTGGGCCGGACAGCCGAAGCGATTGGGGCAGATCGTGCGCGGCCCCTCCTCGATGACCGGCGTGTGACAAGCGGGGCACTCCGAGGGCATCTCGAACGGCGGCGGACGGTCGTCCCCCTTCTCCACGACCTCGACCACCTGTGGAATGACGTCGCCCGCCCGCTGGATCCTGACCCGGTCGCCCTCGCGAAGGTCCTTCCGCTTGAGCTCTTCGCGGTTGTGGAGCGAGGCCCGGGAGACCGTCACGCCTCCCACGACGACGGGCAGCAGAAGCGCCACGGGCGTCAGAACCCCCGTGCGGCCGACCTGCACGTCGATCTTGTCGATGCGCGTGACTTCCTGGCGCGGTGGGAACTTGAACGCCAACGCCCAGCGGGGATGGTGCGACGTCGCGCCCATCGCCGCGCGGGCCGCAAGGTCGTCGAGCTTGATGACGATGCCGTCGATCTCGTAGTCGAGGTCGTCGCGGACGTCCGCGAAGGCACTGTGGTACTCGACGATTTCTTCGGCGGTACTCGCCAGCTCGACGCGGTCAGGTACCATGAAGCCCCACTCACGGATCGCCTGCACGCCCACGCTGTCCGTCGGAATCGACTCGCCCTCCGCCAGCATGACGTCGTAGGCGAGCACGTGCAGCTTGCGCGAGGCCGTGACGGACGGATCGAGCTGCCGGATGGCCCCGGACGCCGAGTTGCGCGGCGACGCGTAGGGCTCCGAGCCCGCCTCCACCAGCCGGGCGTTGAAGTCCTGGAAGTCGGAGATGTACATCATGACCTCACCCCGCAACGCGAGCGTGGAGGGAGCGGGACGCTCCTCCGTACGGAGCCGCAGCGGAACGGACTGGATCGTCCGCACATTGGGGGTGACGTCCTCTCCGGCCCGTCCGTTCCCCCGCGTCACCGCTCGGACCAACACGCCCTTCTCGTAGACGAGCTCGATGGAGGCCCCGTCCAGCTTGGGCTCGAGCACGTAGATGGCCTCGATGCCTTCGCCGAGCGCCTTCTGCACGCGCTCTTGGAAACGAGCCACCTCCTCCGCCTCCTGGGTCGAGTCCAGTGAGAGCATGGGAGCGAGGTGCTCGACGGTGAGGAACTTGTCCTGCGGCTCGGTGCCGATCCGTTGCGTGGGAGAGTCGGGCGTGACGAGGTCGGGGTACTGCTCCTCCAGCGCCTGGAGGCGCCGGTACTGCTCGTCGTATTCGGCGTCGGATACCGCCGGCCGCGACTCGACGTAGTAGAGGTACGAGTACCGATTCAGCTCTGCGCACAGCTTCGCGTGCTCCTCGACGATGTCGGGGGGCGCCCGGGTCGCGCTCGACTGGTCGGCGGGATCGGATCGGGTCAAGAGGCTCCGCGCTCGGAAGGGGGGATCGGAATATGGAAAAGAATCTCGGCGGTGGCATGGTGCTCGCCCGCCCATGAAGAAAGATTCCAACGCCCGCGTATATCCGGTCACGAGCACTCACGACGCGGCACCAACCGCGCCGGGTAGCTCCGAAAGGACAACAATTGCAGCCGGACTTGGAGCGAGAGCTGATTCGGAAGTGCAGAGCCGGTGACGCCCGGTTCTACGAGCCCCTGGTGAGGGCGTACGAGCCGGCGGGCCTGCGCCTCGCCGTCGCCATGATGGGGAACCCCCAGGACGCCGAAGACGCGCTGCAGGAAGCATTCATCAAGACCTACGATGCACTCCATCGGTTCGACCTGCGACGTCCGTTCGGACCCTGGTTCTTCCAGATCCTCAGGAACCAGTGTCGCGACATGCTGCGGAGCAGGAAGGCGAAGTTCAACGTGGAAGCAATAGACGAGCGGCTCGAGCAGAAGCCCGCCGACGGCGAGCGGGGCCCCGAGCGCACCCGTCAGCGCAACGCAGCACGCGAGACGCTCTGGAAGGGCCTCGAGAAGATCGGGACCGAGCACCGTGAGATCCTGGTGCTCAAGGAGCTCGAAGGGTTCCGGTACAACGAGATCGCCCAGATCCTGGAGATTCCGGAAGGCACCGTCGCGAGCCGGCTCTATCACGCTCGCCACGCCCTCCGCGAAGCGCTCGACAGCATGAACGTGGAGTACCCGTGATGGCTCCACACATTTCGTCCGAAGATCTCATGCGCTACCTCGACGGCGAGATGTCTCCGGAGGAGCGCGGGCGCGTCGACGCCGAGCTCGCTACTTCAACCGAGCTGCAGCGCGAGCTCGCCATGTTCCGGGAGATGAAGGCCGACTTCCAGGAGCTGAGCTTCCATCCGGCCCTCTTCCGCGAATCCGTGTGGGACCGGGTGAACGACAGGGTCACGCGTCCCATCGGCTGGATCCTGGTGGCGGTGGGCGCCTCGGTCTGGCTCAGCTACGGCGCCTATGTGTTCGCGACCTCGCCGACCGACCCCTGGGAGAAGATGGCGACGGGTGCCATCGCAATCGGAATCCTCATGCTGTTGGCCTCGGTCATCTGGGAACGGTACCGCGAGTGGCAGCACGACCCCTACCGGGACGTCCAGCGATGATCGTGGTGACCTCGCAGGACGTGGCCGGGCAACGGGTCACCGCGTCACTCGGCATGGTCCGCGGCAGCTCGGTCCGCGCGCGCCATCTCGGAAGCGACATCGCGGCGCACCTTCGCAACATCGCGGGCGGAGAGGTGAAGGAGTACACGAAGATGCTGGCCGAGGCGCGTGAGCAGGCCATCGACCGCATGATCGAGGAAGCCGAGATGCTCGGCGCGGACGCGGTCGTGACGGTGCGCTTCCAGACCTCCGAGGTGATGAACGGCGCCGCGGAGATGCTCTGCTACGGCACCGCGGTGAAGCTCGAAGCCCTCCAGTAGACCGAGCCGGCCGGCTCGAGCGGGTGGTGCGCCCTTGCCACGGTCGCCTTGCTGAGGCACCCCCCGGTCGGGCATCTTCGCGGGGAGCCAACGGCCCCTCGATGCTCCGACGCAGGCTCTCCCCCCCGCCCAGCTTCCAGCAGTAGACTCGTCTTCCCCGGGGAAAGACATTGGCGGTACTGGCGATTCTTCAGGCGGACGTACGCGTGGCGGCGCGTCTGTCCAGTGCCCTGAGCAGCGAGCACCACGTGGTGTCGTTCACGACCTGGGACGGGTTGTGGGAGGCGCTGGACGAGAACGACTTCGACGGTTGTCTGGTCGACGCCGAGCATCCGAGCCGTGAAGAAGCGATGCTTGCGATCGCCCGTCTCCGTGCGCAGCGTCCCGGACTCGCGATCATCGCCTGTCTGGAGGTTCGGGAGGGCCAGGACTACTTCGATCTCGGTGAGGTCGGCGTCGACGGCATCCTGCCGTCCGGCTCGTCCCAGAAGGTCAAGGTCCGCTCCATCGTCGACGACGCGTTGGCTACGTCCCGGGCGGAGCACATCTGCCGAGATCTCCGCGACCGATACCCCGCACCCGCACCAGACGCCATCGGATGGGCTGTGGAGAACGCCGGCAACGACACCAACGTCGAGAAGCTCGCGGCCGCCCTGGGGCACACGCCGCGCAGTCTGCGGCAGGCGCTCGAGGAGGCTGGCTTTCCCGCTCCCACCAAGGTCCTCCTCTGGGGGAGGCTGTTGTTGGCGGGCGCCCGGCTGAATCGTGACGGCCGCACCGTCGAGGACGTCGCCTTCTCGCTCGGTTATGCGACCGCGACATCCCTCGCCCGCGCCATGAAGCGGCAGACCGGGCTCACCCCTCGGGAGATCTCCGAAAAGGGAGGCATGGAGCGGGTGCGGGAAGTGCTCTTCTCCGACGGCGAGGGTAAGAAGCGGCGAGGGTCGGGCCATTTCGGTAAGATCGCGTGCCTGGCCGCGCTCGCGCTCTCCGCCTCGGGATGCGCGACCTTCGGGCTCTCAGGTCCCCGTGGGGTCGATCGGGACGCGGTCGACGCCCTTCTGGAGGCGACCCCCGTCGACCGCGCCCATGTCGGAGTGCTCGTCCTCGACGCCGCCACCGGCCGAACCCTGTACGCCCGGGAGGCCGGCCGCTGGTTCGTGCCGGCATCCAACCAGAAGATCCTCGTCACCGCAGCGGCCTGGAGTCTCCTGGGCCCCGAGTACCGCTACCGGACCGAGGTGTGGGCGACCGGCCCGTTCGACGGGAACCGACTGGACGGGGATCTGGTGGTCGTGGGATCCGGGGATCCCTCGTGGTCGAAGCGCTACTGGGAGACCGACACCGCGCCCCTCACCGCGCTCGTCGACAGCGTCCGCGGGCACGGGCTGTCACGGGTGACCGGCTCGCTCGTGGTCGATGCGTCCGCCTGGGACTCCGCGACCGTCGCACCCACCCGCGAGGTGGCCGACCTCGAGTTCGGCTACGGTGCCACGGGTGGGGCCTTCGCCTTCGCGGAGGGCGAGATCGAGGTGGTCGCGCGGGCCGGACGGACCGTCGGCTCGGAGGCCCAGCTGTGGTGGTCGCCCCGGATGACCAACGGCTTCCTGACGGCGGACGTCGTCACCGCGGAGCCGGACAGCACCACGGAGATCACCGCCCAGTACCTGCCGGAGAGCCGACGCTTGGAGCTCACCGGTCACGTGCCGCTCGGCATCACCGACACGCTGTCGCTCGCGCAGCGGGATCCGGTGCGCCAAGCGGCCGGCACGCTCGCCTCGGCGCTCGGCGAGCGTGGGGTCACGGTGGAGGGCGGCTGGGCCGTGAGATGGAGCGGGG
>JASFUR010000252.1:0-5518 GCA_050050215.1 Gemmatimonadota bacterium | reverse complement strand
TCGAGGGTCGGTCGTTGCGCTTGCACGCGGCGCTGGAGGCGGGCTCGGAGCGGGTCGAGATCCTCAAGGCCCGCCTCCGGGAGCTGGACGGCGGCACTTCCCCGCCCACGCCGCCTGTCGATGGGCCGCAGGGAGCGGTCGTGGCGGCCCTGCGCCGGGTGCACCGGGCCCGGATGGTCCGTGCGAGGGACATGCTGCTGCAGCGCGCCTCGCGTTTCGCCTGCCGGATCACCGGAGGACGCATTCTCGCCATCACGCGCGACGACGAAGAGGAGCTGGTGAGGCTGCAGGGTGGAGAGGGCGTGCTGTCTCCGATGTCCGAGGAGGACGTCGCGGCCGGCAAGATCGCGATCCGGCTGGCTGCGGCCTCGCTCGTGGCGGGGAGGGGCCGCGTGCTCGCGTCGCTTCCCATCGAAGGACCGTTCGACAGACTGGACGAGGAGGCTCGCATCCGGACCGTCGTGCTGATGCGGAGCCTGCTGAGGGAAATTCCGCGCTTCGTGCTCTTCACGAAGGGTGAAGTGGTCGACGCAAGACCCGAGCTCTTCGACTATGTGCTCGAGGTGCGCGAGGAGAGCGCCGCGACCGGCCCGACGCTGCGCCCGACGGAGGCGGGTCCAGGGCGAATCGCCGTCCTGGTGCCGATGAGAACGAAGCCCGGCAGAGTGGCGAGCGGATGACCGGGGCCGTCCGCAACCTTTTGCCTCACGCACTCGTCGTAGCATAATGCGGTGGTAAGGCGCCCTCGAAAGACTGACCCAGATGGACCTCGTTCTCTCCGGTATCGTCGTGCTCGTGGCAGGCAGCCTCGGTCTACGTCTGTGGCTGAAGCGCCTCAGGGAGCGGAGGATCGCCGCGAGGCGTCGTGTCGAGGCGCCCAACTCGCACTACTCGTCGTTGGCCGTGCGCCAGCAAGAGGATCGTGAGCGGTGGGGCCACATCGATTTGACCCGCCTGCATCCCCTGAACCAGGACGAGGTGACTCGCCTCCTGGAGGTCATCGACGCCGACGGAGTGGGCGTCCTGTCGCCCAGGGAGCGGCTATTCCTCGACAACATGGCGCTCCCTCGAGCCCGTCATTGACGCGTCCCCTTCGGGCCTGATGTCCGACGCCGACCCGTCGCGCGACGGGGAGACGGAGCTCCAGCCATACTGGGATCGGGTCTCCGAGACGTACGCGCCCGAGGATCCCCTGGCGGCGGTCTGTTACCCGGGCGCGCCGGTCTGGCTGAATCGATTCTTCGCCGGCCTGCAATGGGCGTCCGTCACCCGGGTTCTGGACACGCGTCGCCTGGAGGGAGCCACGACGCTCGACGTCGGATGCGGGTTCGGCCGGTGGACGAGGTGGCTCACGGAGCGCGGAGCGGAAGCCGTGGGCGTCGATCCCACGGAAGGCATGCTGGTCGCAGCCCGGCGCGCCTCGCCGCCCTCGATCGAGTACCGGAGGATGTCGGCCACGGCCCTCGAGTTCCCCGACGACCGGTTCGACCTGGTGACGTGCATCACGGTCATCCAGCACCTCGAGCCCGAGGAGCAGGCGAAGGCGGTCGCAGAGCTCGCCCGGGTGCTCCGGCCCGGGGGTGAGGCGGTCGTGCTCGACCTCATCGACCTGGGAGACCGGGGAGCCATCGTCTATCCGAGGTCCGCGCCCGATTGGATCCGCCTGTACGAGGCCCATGGCCTGCAGGTCGTGCGCTGGGAAGGACAGGAGTTCGTGCCGCTGATCCGGGGCTTCCGTTGGTTGGCCGAGCGGGTGGGTCGCCTCCTGGGGATGAGCTCGACGGAGCAGCGGGAGGGCGAGTCGCTCCTCGAGCAGACGAGTGGGCGAGGTGCCTTCAGGATGGCCTATGCGGGACTCTGGGCCCTGGTGCAGCTCTCGAAGCCGCTCGAGCCGGTATGTCGGGCGCTCATGCCCGGCGGATGGGCCCGCCATGGCTGCTTCGTCTTCCGGAAGGCGAGCGCCGGGTAGGGGACCCTCGACCGGTCCCTCAGAGACCCAGGTTGGACCAGGCCTCGGCGCGGTTCTGGAATCGATCGAGTGCTTCCTGGTCATCCGTTTGGACGGCCGCCTGGGCCAGCGCCAGGTAGCCCCAGCCGTAGTAGCTGGGGATGCCGACCGTGGCGAGGTCCGGCCAGTGGTCCCACCCGTCCGGCAGCCCCGCCCGGTGGATGAAGACGTCCTCGAAGAGCACGCGCGTGCGCTCGTACGCCAGGAAGTCGCCGGTCACCGGAGAGAACGGGGAGTCGGCCAGGCGGACGACCCCTGAGGCCTCGGCCTCCGAGGGCGGGCCGTTGTTCACACGGAAGGCGAGCCCTTCGCGCACGAGGTAGTCGTTGATGCCCAGCGCAGCCGCGTTGTTGCCGCTCGACGCGAAGTAGATCGGACGCTCGTCGAGAGACTGGTTCAGGATGTTGAGCGCGAACTGCTGCCAGGGCGCCAGGTACTGGCCGCCCGGAATGGTGGCGACGACGTTGCCGAGCCGGAGCCGCATCTCCTCCTGGACGGGGGCGTAGGCCGATGCCGCCTGCAGGATCTGCTCGTCCGTGAGCGGCAGGATCGATTTCGTCGGCGCCTGCACGGGCCGGTCCAGAACGAGCGGGACCTTGTCGCCCGCCGCGGACGGATCGCTCACGTAGGCGCCGCCGGTGTTCTCGAACGTGTACGGCCGCTGACACGTGATCAGCGTCGGGTCCTCGGCCGGGTCCTGGCCGGGCTCGCACGGCGTCGTGAGCCGCTTGAGCTGCATCGCGTACCAGCTCGTGTTCAGGTACGAGCCGACGATCACGGTGACGTCCTGCCGGATGCCTTCGACCTCCTGCAGGTACCAGAGCGGGAACGTGTCGTTGTCCCCGTTCGTGAAGAGCACGGAGTAGGGCTCGACGCTCATGAGCAGGTTGTACGCCCAGTCGCGCGCCGCGTAGTCGTTCGCCCGGCTCGCCCAACCCCAGTTGAGCACCAGCGGCAGGAGCGCGATGCCCAGGATGGGGCTGGCCTTGGCGAGCGTCGTCTTCAGCTCCATGGCCGCTTCACGCCAGAGCGTGACGATGCCTATGCCGGCCCACAGCCCCCACACGGAGAAGCTGACCAGGAAGAAGTAGTCCCGCTCCCTGACCTCGTGGAGTGAGCGGTCCTGGACCGGCGCCTGGAGTGAGTAGCCGTACTTGAAGTTCAGGTAGAAGACGAGCGCGATGGACACCGTGGCGAAGAGCGTCGCCATGAAGACGAAGCTCGGCTTGTCGCGGCGGCCGTGCTCGATGGCGCCCCAGACCCCGAGCCCGGTGAAGAGCATCGTGAACGGCAGCCGGAGGCCGCCGAAGACGGTGTTCACGCCGTCGAGGCTCCGCGCCCACTGCCAGTCGAAGTATTGGAGGTAGTTGATGAGCTGCGCGGACAGGGGCGCCTGGCGCGGCAGGAGCGGCGGCTTCAGGTACTGGTTTCGCTGCAGCGCGTCGGAGAGTGCCTGGCACCCCGCGTTGCCGTAGGTCACGATCGCGCCGATGGCGGACGTGATGTTCGGGCAGGTGGGCGCGGCCTCGTTGATGACGGGCCCGAGTCCGGCGCGGATCGGGAGGAGCAGGTGGACCGAGAGTCCGAGGATCATCGCGACGAGCCCGCCGACGTAGAGCTTCCAGTTCAGCAGCGTCTTCGGATGCACGAACACCACGAAGAGCCCGATGGCCGGAGCCACCAGGAAGGCCATCAGGTGGTTTCCGACCGACAGCGCGAGGATGAACGACATCAGGATGAGGAGGTGGTCGTCCTTCCCCTTCCCGAGGTTCTCCTGCCAGCGCACCGCCAGCCACGTCAGCAGCGCGATGGTCAGCAGGGAAACGGTGTAGACCTTCTCGTTGACGTTCGACTGGTTCCACACGGTGAACGCCGTGGCGCTCACCAGCACCGCCGCCGCGGCGCCGATCAGCCGAAAGCCGCGATCGCGGGAGAAGTACCGCAGGATGTGGTGGACGACGAGGAACCAGAGCCCGTGGGCCGTCGCGCTCATGACGGCGCTGAACAGATTGATCCTGATCGCGACCGACAGCCCGGTCGGGGCCAGCAGGACGTCCCACGCGCGGGCCAGGAGCACGAAGAGCGGGTTCCCCGGCTGGTGCGGGATCCCCATGATGTGCCCCGTCGCAATGTACTCGCTCGTATCCCAGAACGCGGTCGTGCGCGACAGCGTGATGATGTAGAGGAGGAGGACCAGGCCACCCGCGATGGCCGCCGCCTTATAGGGCGGCCGCAGGTCGCTCGCCAGCTCCTCGGGAGGCGCGAGCGACTTGGCGTCGGGGCTCTTGGTCTCTTCGCTCATGGAGGCTTCGTCAGTTGGCTCGGAGAGGGACGTGGCGGCCTCTCAGACGGTCATCGACGGCGGATGCGTTGCACGGGCGGGAAAGATAACCGCCCTGGCGCGCGGGGCACCTCGTGGCGACGTCCGGCGACTGCTACGCGTCGAACGTGAGATGGAGGCAGCCTCGGGCATCGACCTCGGCCTGGCAGCGCGGAGGGACCCAGGTGGTGCTGCTGTACTCGCAGATCACCGCCGGTCCGCTCACGCGATGGCCGGCCGACAGGTCCTCCCGGCGGACCAGCGTCGCCTCGTGGTTCTCGCCTCCGGATACGACGGGGGTCGTCCGGATCTCCGGCTCCGCCTCGGCCTTCGGTAGGGCCGGGTGGTCCAGGGTGGGAGCTTCGGCGGTGACGGTCACACGGAGCGTCACCGCCTCGACCGGCGTGTCCGGTCGCTCGTACCCGTAGCGCTCCAGGTGCGCTCGGTGGAAGCGCTCCACCCAGTCGTCGGACGGCACACCGAGCTCGAAGCTCTGGCCGTGATACCGAGCGTCGATCCGAGGCTCGCTGCTCAGGGTCTCCGGGTCGACGCCCTCGTCCTCCATCGCATTGCGAGCCTCCTCTTCCAGCTCGGCCAGGACCTCCTCGACGCGGCGCGCCGTGCCAGGCTCGTCCGCGCGGGCCAGCACGGTCCTCGAGGTCTCCTTGGCGAGTGGTGACGCCAGCATGCCATAGGCGGAGAGCAGGCCCGGGTCCGGCGGCACGATGGCCCGGGAGCTCCCGAGCCTCTGGGCGAGCTCCGCGACGTGCAGGGCGCCCGCGCCGCCGAACCCGACCACCGCGAAGTCGATGGGATCGTAGCCGCGCTCGACGGAAATGACCCGGAGCGCTCGCTCCATGGCGGTATCGGCCACGGCGAGGATTCCCTCGGCGGCTTGTTCCAGGGACTCTCCGAGCGCCTCGGCGATGCGGGCCAGCGGTTCCCGGATCGCGTCGCGGTCCAGCATGCGGTCCCCGACGGTGAACGCGTCCGCCGGGAGGCGCCCGAGCCAGACGTGCGCGTCCGTGACCGTGACCTCCGTGCCTCCGCCTCCGTAGCAGATGGGCCCCGGGTCGGCGCCGGCGCTCTGCGGCCCGACCCGGAGCGCACCGCCCGGGTCCACGCGGGCAATCGACCCGCCTCCGGCGCCCACCGTGTGGATGTCGATGACCGGAATCGCCGTCGGCTGC
>JASFUR010000251.1:0-5547 GCA_050050215.1 Gemmatimonadota bacterium | reverse complement strand
GTCAGGAGGTTCGGAACTTCGGCGTCGGCGTCGTGCTGTCGATCGTCGTGCTGATCCTCTTCAACCTGACGATCCGCGGACTGGTGTGGCTCCTGGATGCGCTGGCCGAGCGGAGCGCCAGTCGCCGACTCTTCTACAAGCGCCTCGTCCCGATCGTCCGGATCGTGCTGTGGGTCTTTGCGGCTTACCTGATCGTCCGGGTGATCTTCCAGGTCGACTACCAGGGACTCGTGGCGGCGGCCGCGGCCATCGGCGTCGCCGTGGGCTTCGCCGCGCAGGACCTGCTCAAGAATCTCTTCGGCGGGCTGATCCTCGTCTTCGACCAACCTTTCCAGGTCGGCGACAAGATCACCGTGGGCGACACGTACGGCGAGGTCGTCTCCATTGGACTCCGGTCGACGCGCATGGTCACGCCCGACGACAACCGGGTCAGCGTGCCCAACGCCGAGGTGGTCGACAAACAGGTCGCCAACGCAAACGCCGGCGAGCTCAATTGCCAGGTCGTAACGGACCTCTACCTGCCCGGATGGGCCGACGAGGTCGAGGCGAAGCGCATCGCCTTCGAGGCAGCCGCGAGCTCCAAGTACGTCTACCTGAACAAGCCGATCGTGACCCTGGTTTCCGACGTCTTCAAGGAGACCTTCCTGACTCGCGTCCGGGTCAAGGCCTACGTGCTCGACCCGCGACTGGAGTTCGTCTTCCAGAGCGACGTCACCGAGCGTGCCCGGGCGGGCTTCCGGGAGGCGGGCCTCCTGCGTCCGGAGCACATGCGACTCCGGCTCGTCGAGCGATCGGCGGCGGGGGTGGGAGTCGACGACGCGCCGGATCCGGATCGAGATGCAGAAGACTGACGCAGGCCCCTCCCCCGGGGACGTAGCCGCTTCCGCTTGCCTCGAGCCGTTCCTCGAGGCGTGGGCCGAGCTCGACAAGCCGTGTGAGGGCACCGTCATCGAGGTGCTGCGTCACGCGGCGCAGAGCCACCGACAACTGCTCGACTCCGTGGGTCTGGAGAACGAGGCTCCTCCCAGCTGGGAGGAGCGATCGGAACAGCTCCTGCAGTATCGACGAAAGATCGACGCCGACGTCCTGACTCCGCTCGACCAGGCCTACGAGTCCCACGGGCCCACATCGAGAATCGAGGAGGCTCTCGGAAAGGCCCGGGACCGGTCGGTCGAGCTCTCTCGGGCGCTTCCGACCGACTTCGACGCTCCGTGGCCGGACGACGCGCTCACGCGTGAGGCTTCCGACTCCCTCGGCAGGCGGGCGGGCAAGGTCCTCGGTCGGGTCTTCAGCAAGGCCCGCAAGGCGGGCGTGGAGCGCTCGCTTCCCCTGAGGAACGTGACGCTCCGGCATCTCGGCACAGTCGTCATCCCGGAAGAGGACGCGGCCTCGGCCGATGCGCTCACCCAGTGGGGGAGGTGGAGCCGTCGCCTGGAGGCCCTGTTCGACGAGTGGGTACGGACGGGCCTGCCCGCGCTGGTTCAAGCCGATCAGCCGGTCGACGACGAGGAGCATATGCGCGCCCTCTCCGCCGGCATCCGAGAGGCCGCCCAGACGCTGCAGGCCGGGCTCGAGCAGCTGCTCGAGGACGACCCGGGTCCCGAGCTGGCGAAGGCGGCGCGGGCCCGGCTGGGATCGGCACGCGGCGAGCTCGAGTCCGATCTAGCGGTCGCCGGCAGCTTCTTGTTGAATCCCACGGCACCGCCCACCGGGCTTCCGGAGCTTCGTCGCGTTGCGCGCCTGGCTCCGGCGCTCCAAGCCTGGGACGACGGCGTTGGCGCCCGGATCTCGCTCCAACTGTCGCTGTTGTCGATCCTCTCGGGCGCGACCGCGGTCCAGCGACGCATGGTCTGGCGTTTCCGGGACCGCTGCCTGTCCGACGTTCCGGTGTTCGCAGACACCGCGGATCGGCTCGAAGGCCTCACCGCCGAGCTGGAAGACATCTCGTCGCGGAAGGAT
The DNA here is from genome assembly GCA_050050215.1 of Gemmatimonadota bacterium. Classification (GTDB taxonomy): domain Bacteria; phylum Gemmatimonadota; class Gemmatimonadetes; order Longimicrobiales; family Gaopeijiaceae; genus UBA2982. The sequence goes on along the minus strand of JASFUR010000251.1, from coordinate 3,588 downwards.
CTGGAGTCACGGCTCGGGAAGCTGGACGGCGCGGTCGAGAAAGCCCTCGCGCCAGCACGGGAGGCGGTACCGGCACCCTTCACGGTCGACTCTGCCGTGCGCGAGATATCGGACAGCATGATCGACGCTCTGACGGCCGTGATCCGACAGGCTCCCGCCTCGCTCGACCTGCATGCCGTCGACTCACGCGTTCCGGTCAGCGGCCGCCCCGCGGAGACCCGGACCCTGCCGCTCCAGGAGTTCGCACGACAGTCCTTCGACGCCCTCCGCATCGAGCGCATCCGTGCCTCGACATCCGGACTCATCGAGGCGCTCAACCAGGTGCGTACGAACGTCGAGGATCTGGGCGGCGTGTACTCGTTCGCCCGCGAAGAGGCGTTCAAGGTCCTCGACGAGTCGAAGGAGGACGACGCTCTGGAGAAGGCCGTCGACCTCGTCCGGGGCGCGCTCACGAGCACGGCCGAGGCGCTCCGCACACAGCTCGACGCGCTCGACGACGCCGTCACGGCCGCACAGGATCGGCTGGCCTCGGAGGTCTCGGACGGATCGAGCGCCCTCCTGGACCGGGTGGGGGCGGGGCGCATGGAGGCCCGGCTGTTCGCGGCTCGCTCCTGGTTCACCAACCTGCGAGCCTGGATCAACGACCGGTGGGGACCGCCCGTGGAGCGGGCGGCGAGGTGGCTCACCGTCCGCTTCGCAAGGATCCGGAGGCTGGGGCTGCGCGCGATGCGCAAAGGCAGCGAGATCGTCGGAAGCACGCCGGCAGAGACCGCCGCCTCGGCCCGTTCGCTGCGGGCTCTGGCCGAGCCGGGCGCCTCCATCGAGGGCCTCCCCCTCGTGTATCAGCGCCTCTTCACCCTGGAGCCCGTGTCGGACGCAGCCCTCCTCGCCGGACGTCAGTCGGAGCTGGCCGACGCGATGAGGCGGTGGCGGCGGTGGCACGACGCCGACGGGGTTCCCCTCATCCTCAGAGGCCGTCAGGGAAGTGGGATCACCAGCTTGCTGAAGGTCTTCGCATCACAAATCGAGAACGACGGCGGCACGCTCGGGCGCCGCACGTTCGAGGACAGGATCACGACGGAGGAGGCGCTGGCCACACAGCTCGCCGACGCCCTCGGCGTGGGGCCCTCTGAGACCCTCGACGCGCTCTCGCGAAAAATCTTCGAAGCCGATTCGGACGTGCTGCCGGCCGCCATCGTCCTGGACAACCTGGAGCACCTGTACCTGCGGGTGCCGAGGGGGACGGATCTCCTGGAGCGCCTACTCACGCTCATGGCCGAGACCGAGCCGAGAGTCTTCTGGATCGGGGGCATCACGGCGTCGGCCTGGCAGCTCGTCGCCACCGCCGAGCCGACGGCTATCTCGCAGGTCGACGTGATCGACCTCGAGCCCTTGAGCGCCAAAGCGCTCCACGCCGCGATCACGCTTCGGCACCGACGCAGCGGCCTCACCATCCGTTACGAGGAGCCGACGGCCGGACGACATCTCCTGCGCCGCCGCCTACGCCGGATGAGGGACCCGGAGCGCTACCACCAGCTACTCGAGGACGACTTCTTCGACCGGCTGCAGAAGACGTCGGGCGGACATATGGGGTTGGCCCTCCACCAGTGGCTCGTGTCGGCGGACTTCGCGTCGGGCGACGGCGTGCTCATGCACCAGCCCGAGCGGCCGGATTTCTCGGTGCTCGACGCGCTCGACCTCACACAGGACTTCACGCTGAAGGCTTTCCTGGAGCACCGCACGCTGACGCTGGAAGAGCACGACAGCATCTTCCGCACGAGCCGACAGGAGAGCTACCAGATCTTCGAGTCACTCCGGAACCGTCATCTGCTCGAGGCCGTGCCGGGCGACGACGAAGACGCCGACACGCGCTCGGAGATCGAGGAGGACCTCCGCTACCGGCTGAGCCCTCTGCTGACGGGCGCCGTCATCGCACACCTCAAGGGTCTCAACATCGTGCACTGAGGTCGGGCTTGATCCGGAGGGGCCTCAGAGCCACCCCTTCCGCTTGAACGCCCACAGCATGCCGCCCGACACCACGAGCATGAAGCCCAGCAGCACGGGATACGCCCACCGCACGTGCAGCTCCGGCATGTAATCGAAGTTCATTCCGTAGAGCCCGGCGAAGAACGAGAGTGGGATGAAGATCGTCGCGATGATCGTGAGCACCTTCATGACCTCGTTCATGCGGTTGCTCACACCCGACAGATACAGGTCCATCGCGCCGGAGAGCACCTCGCGAAGCGTCTCCGTGGTGTCGATCACCTGCACGGAGTGGTCGTATACGTCCCTCAGGAAGAGGCGAGTCTCTTCGCTGATCAGCTCGAGCTCCTCGCGATACATCTGGCCGATGACTTCGCGGAGCGGCCAAACCGCCCGCCTCACGACGAGCATCTCGCGACGCAGGTGGTAGATCCGGTGCAGCACCTCAGTGGAGGAGTCCGTGAGCACGATCTCCTCCAGCTCCTCGACGATGTCCCCCAGCCGCTCCAGGATGCGGAAGTAGTTGTCGACGATCGCGTCGATGAGCGCGTATGCCAGGTAGTCGGCCCCGCGCGACCGTATGCGACCCTTCGCCTGCCTCAGCCGCTCGCGCACGGGCTCGAAGACGTCCCCGAGGCGCTCCTGGAACGAGAAGAGGTACTTCTCCCCGAGAATCAAGCTCAACTGCTCCGCAGTCACCGAATCGGTGTCGTCGTCGAAGGAGAGCATCTTGAGGACGATCAGATAGTGGCGGTCGTAAGCCTCGACCTTCGGACGCTGGTTCGTGGACAGCACGTCTTCCAAGGCGAGCATGTGCACCCCGAAGCGCTCGGCGACCGCCTCCGCGACCTTCGTATCGTGGAGGCCGTCGATGTTCACCCAGGTGACCGGAGGCCGGTCCGCGTAAGGGAACGACTCGTCCACCCCCGTAAGCGTGCGCTCCTCGAGCTTCTCGGAGTCGTAGTCGATCAGGCGAATCCGGACTGCCTCGACCTTGCGCTGCCCGGTGTGCATCAGGGTGCCGGGCGCGGAGCCCGGGGCCTTGTGGACCCGGTCCACGAGGCGGTTCATGATCCTGCGCGCAGCAAAGTGGTGCTTGCGGCGCTTCTTCCTGCCCTGGGATTCGGGAGCGGCCATCGGTTGGGCGTGGTTCTCGGCTGCGAGGTCGGCGGTGGGCCGGCGGATGTGGCAGGATGTGGCCGGAGCGGACGAGACGCCAGCATCTCGCCTTCTACGGACCGCCTTTGCTCAGCTAGATTCTCCGGCCTCGCCGTGCGCGCCATACGATCGCTACCGGCCCCGCGACGCCCACCTCAGAGACCAGCCGCGTGCACACCGAGCTTTCCCTCGAGATCCTTCCGCAACCGACCGACGAGACGTGCGGCCCCGCCTGCCTGCACGCCGTCTACGGCTTCTACGGGGAAGGACTCCCGCTCCAGCGTGTCGTCGACGAGGTGAAGCGCCTGGGCACGGGCGGCACGCTCGCGGCCTACCTCGGCACGCACGCGCTCGACCGGGGCTTCCGCGCCACGATCTACACGTACAACCTCGAGCTCTTCGACCCCACCTGGTTCGACGACGCCGAACCGGGCCTCGCGACACGGC
>JASFUR010000250.1:0-5562 GCA_050050215.1 Gemmatimonadota bacterium | reverse complement strand
AAGGGATCGACATCGAGGGCTGATCGCCCCAGCGGTCCAGGTAGTCGCCGAGACGCAGCTTCCTGCGCGTCGAGGCCGAGGTCATCGACCTCACCTTCCCGAAGATCGGCCGCTCCGGCCATCCCCGGTCGAAGCGCCCCAGAACCCAGAAGATGCCGCTGTACGAGTTCGGGTCGCGGCCGTCCAGGGCGTAGCGGTTGTTCAACTCGACCATGATGGCGAGGGCATCACGTGGGTGCTCCGTCCACTCCAGAATTCGCTTGCCCCAGAGCATCCGCAGGTAGTTGTGGATGATGCCCTCTTCCAAGAGCTGACGCTGAGCCGCGTTCCAGATCTCGTCGGACGTGCGGGCGTCCGCGAGCTCGTCGAGGGAGTAGATGTGCTCCCGCGGATCCTCGGCGTGGACCTCGAGCGTATCCAGCGCCCAGTCCGGGAGGGTGTCGTAGGAGTCGTAGTCGGGCTCGTGGGTACAGTAGACGTAGCCCAGCTCCCGCCACGTCACGAGCTCGTCCAGGAACGACTCGGCCGAGGCGCTCATGCCCCACCAGCCGCTACGACGCCCGTCCACCTTGGATGAGAGGCGCGTGGGCCCCCAATCCTCCGAGTCGGCCACGGCCTGGAAGACCTCGTGGGCCGACATGTGGCCGTAGTGGAGCCACGGTGAGAGTCGACTCGCCACGTCGGCGTCGGGATGCTTGCGCTCCTCCCCGTAGCGGGGCAAGTCGGTCTCGACGAAGGCCTGCAGGCGCGCGGCCGCCGCCGCGTGGCCGCCCGTCCAGCCGGTGGTGCCGATCGTGTGATCGATCGGGAGGTCCGCCAGGGTGGAGCGGTCGGAGAGGATCTCGCGGGTCGCGACCGGCCATCGCTCGGTGATGGAGGGCGGGATCCGCTTCAGAGCGGGCAGGTCCTCGGCCGCCTTCCAGCCGTCGGCGCTCGGCACGGCCATCAGGTGGTCCGGCAGCTCCTTGTGCAGGAAGCGGCGGAAGGAGTAGGCCGTCGCGAACGCCTCGGACGTGGCCGCCAGCGGCATCAGGCCGCAGCTGTCCACCGCCTCGACGCGCACGTCCTCCAGACGCGCCGCCGCCCGCAGCAGCTCGGGCGTGAAGAAGACCGGCGAGTCGTCGGTGACCACCACGCACGCGCGCTCGGCCAGCGACGCCAGCAGCCCGGATCCCGCGCCCGGAGCGGGCTCCACGTAGGGGTAGTACGCGACAGGCGATCCCCTGAGGGCGTCGTCGTGCTCCCGCATCCCGTCGAGGATCGCTGCGTGGTGCCGATCGGACGCCCACGGGTAGTCGACGTTGATGGGCTCCAGAATGAGCAGCGGCTTGCCCAGGGCGCGCGCATGCTCGATCGACTGGTCGAGCGCATAGTTCCAGGTCAGGCGCCGGGTGGCGGTCATCCAGTAGAGGACGAAGTCGCGCTCCCGGTGCGGGCCGGAGCGGGTGAGGGAGCGCACGCGAAGGGTGGGGACGGGTGTCGGAATGGGCGGGTCGCCTGCTTGGCTAATATGGACATTCCATGGACATAGAGCGCGCGGTGCCCTGTGTCCCTGGACACAGAATATACGAGCTCCCTGCCCGGTGGGTGAGCGGGTCGTCTGCTTTGCGCACGCTGATCTCGGCGCCTACGTTGCCGGCTGCGGCTTGCTCCCCTCCAGGTCAGGCAGGTGTTCCGTGAAGCGACGCACCTTCGTCCGTTCGACCCTGGCTGCTTCGGCGGCTCTCGCGATCCCCCGTCGGCCGCTCGAAGCCTTCTACCGGGAGGTGCCGGCCCGACCCGCCGATCTGACCGCGGTCACGGGTGACGGACGAGAGGTCACGCTCAGCGGATCGGACGTCTCCGACTTCGCCGCCCGGCTGCGCGGCCGCCTCCTCCTGGCAGGAGACGACGGGTACGACGACGCCCGCATGATCCTGAACCCGGACTTCAACAAGCACCCAGCGCTCATCGTGCAGCCCACCGGGGTGGCGGACATCCGCAGCGCGGTGGATTTCGCTCGCGAGCACGACGGGCTGCTCGTCGCGGTGAAGTGCGGTGGGCACAGCCACTCCGGTCAGTCGACGTGCGACCGGGGTATCCAGATCGACCTCTCCCACTTCCGCGACGTCCGCGTCGATCCCGCGGCCATGAGCGCCCGAATCACGGGCGGGAGCCTGCTGGGTCAGCTCGATCACGAGTCGATGGCGTTCGGCCTCGTCGTGCCGATGGGCACCGTCTCGCACACCGGCGTCGGCGGCCTGGTGACCGGGGGTGGGTTCGGTCGGCTCGCCCGCCGGTTCGGGCTGTCGGTCGACAATCTCCTCGCGGTCGACGTCGTGACCGCCGACGGTGAGCTGCGCCACGCGTCCGCCACGGAGAACCCGGATCTCTTCTGGGGGGTGCGGGGCGGGGGAGGCAATTTCGGCATCGTGACGTCGTTCGAGTTCCGCCTGCACCCCATGCAGCGCCGGGTCCTGGGCGGAGCGATCATGTTCCCGTTCACGCGGGCGCGTGACGTCCTGAAGCTCTACGGGGACTATGCGCACGAGCAGCCCGATGAGCTACAGCTCGACCTCGTCATGACGCAGCCTGCGGGCGGAGCTCCCCCGATGGCGGGCTACGGCGTCTGCTACTCGGGCGACCCTGCCGGTGCGGAGGCGGCCCTCGCTCCGGTGCGTGGCATCGGGACGCCCATCGCGGACACGGTGGGTCCGGTCGACTACGTGGCGCTCCAGCGTTCGGGCGACGTGGATGACCCGCGCGCTGTGGCCGGTTATATGAAGAGCGGCTTCGTCACCGCGATGCCGAGCGGCCTGATCGACGCGCTGGTCGAGAACTTCCGAGGCGACTCCCGGCGCCTCACCCAGGTCGTCTTCCAGCAGGCCGGCGGCCAGATCGCTCGAACCTCACCCGATGCCACCGCGTTCGCCCAACGTGACGCGATCGCGAACATGCTTCCGTCCGTGGGCTGGGCTTTCGGGACCGACCGCGAGCCGCACGTCGCCTGGTGCCGAGAGTACTGGACGCACGTGGAGCCATTCACCCACGGGTTCTACAACAACGACAACGGCATCGAGTCCACGGTCGAGAACGTGGCGTCGAACTACGAGATGAACCTCGAGCGACTCACGGCCGTGAAGAACCGGTACGACCCGACGAACCTGTTCAGGCTCAACGCGAACATCCGGCCGACGGTATAGGTCGGGGGGGCCACGATCATGCGTGCACCGTCTCCGCGCTCGACCGTCCGAGCTCTACTTCTCGTCGGCGCCATGGTCGCCTCGGGTGCGACGCCGGCCCTCGCCCGGGCCCAGGAGAAGAGCGTGGTCGGCGTGCTCCGGTACGAGAACAACTCCGGTGACGCGCAGTACGATCACCTCGGCAGGGCGTTCTCCAGCATGATGATCTCGGACCTCTCTGCCATCGAGCGCCTGCAGCTCATCGAGCGGGAGCGCCTCGAGGACGTCATGGCGGAGCTCGACCTGCAGCAGTCGGGCTACGTCGACGAGGAGTCGGCCCAGTCGCTGGGGATGATCATCGGGGCCGAGTACCTGGTCCTGGGCTCGTTCGTTACCGTCGATCCCGAGATCCGCATGGACACCCGCGTCACACGGGTGGGCACCACGGAGATCGTCACGACCGGCGAAGTGACGGGCCAGAAGGACTCGATCTTCGATCTGCAGCAGGCCCTGGCCGACCAGATCATCGACGGTCTCGAGATCGCGCTCACCGAGGAGGAACGGCGCCTTCTGGTGGAGCGCCAGCAGGAGAACCGCATCGACGATCTGGAGACGGTCGTCGGGTACTCGCAGGCCCTCTGCTACCTCGACAACGGCGCCTACGGCGAGGCCCTGGACCGCATCCAGGAAGTGCAGCTCGCCGCACCCTCCTCCCGGATCGTCGGCACGACGCTCTCGCTGATTCAGGAGCGGGCGCTCGATTCCGGGCGGAGCAGGGTGACCGAGGAAGCCAGCCGGCGCATCGGGTCGCGGCTCGGCGGGCGCCTGGGTGGGCTCCTCGGTGGAGACGACGAGCCGGAACCGCCGCCGCTGCCGAGCTGCTAGCAGGGACGGCGTCGCGGCCCTGCGCCGAGCGACGTGACGTTCAGCGAGGCCCCTACACCGTCGTGACGCCTGTCCCTTCCTAGGAGATCACGAGCGTCCGGGCGAGCTGCGCGTTGTGCTCCAGGAAGGTGAGCTTCGTCTCCAGCTCCTCGGCCGTCGGCTGCACGTTGCCGTCCACGTCGGTGACGCGGGAGGTCACCGTGTGCTCGCCGGGCGTCGCGTTCATCCAGGTGTAGTTGAAGAACTTCCACCCGTACTTCTCGCGCATCGTTTCCGGGTCGAGCGTTGCCGGCTCCCACGGGCCGTCGTCCACCTTCACCTCGACCGACCGGATCGGCGTCCCGTCGTGCAGCACCACCCCGAAGACGTTGTGCCGGCTGCCGTCCGGAGTCTCGCGCGTCACCCGAGCCACGAAGGACTTCAGGTGCATCCTGGTGATCGCCGTCTCCGTCCACTGCATCTCGCCGTTGACCATCTCACCCTTCAAGGTCCGGTACCAGCGCGCCTGGTACTTCCCGAGGTACTGATCCCTCTGGACGTGGATCTCGGAGAGCCACTTCACGTTCGGTGCGCCGTACCATCCGGGGACGAGCAGCCGGAGCGGACGCCCCTGGTGCGTGGTCAGCGGCTCTCCGTTCAGGGAGTAGGCCAGCAGCGGCTCATCCGACAGCGCCTGGTCCCGTTGGAGGCTCCTGCCGTAGTGCTGGTCCACGGGGTAGGTGCGGCCCCGGAACTCCACTTCCTCCTCACCGTGATCGGCGCCGTAGAAGACGAACTCACGCGCGTCCTGCTGCACTCCGGCGCGGTCCAGGACCGCTCGCAGCGGCACGCCCTGCCAGCGGCCGTTGCTCGAGAGTCCGTTCACCGGACCGCGATTCCCCGAGCACTCGAAGCCGAAGACGAGCTCACGGCTCGGCATCGAGCGCAGATCCTCGAGCGAGAGCGACAGCGGCCGATCCACGAGCCCCGACACTTCGAGCCGGTACGCCGCAGGATCGATGTCCGGGTGGCCCAGGTGCTGCGTGGTGAAGAACTGATCCCGGGGCGTGAACGTGTCGTGGATGGTGCGGATGTCGATGATGCGAGACTCCGGATTCCGCTCCAGGACGAGCTCGTCGGGCAGGTCCGTGAACGGCACCACCGTGGCTTCCTGCGGAATGGCCGGGAACGCCCAGTCCGGAAGGCCGAGGAGGCCCAGGCCTGCGAGGGCGACGCTTCCCTTGAGCATCTCACGACGGGTGGTGTGTCTGGTCATGCGTGGGTCTCCTCTCAGGGGCGTTCCGGTTGCTGCACCAGAGTAAGCACCCACCGCCGATGGAGCGAGGACCCGGGACCCTGTCCGGACGGTTGCGGATGTGAGCAGGCCTGCGACCCGTCATGGAGTCGCAGTCCTGCGGCGTGCGACGCGAGGCCTCCTATCGAGCCACGGGTCGGCTGACCTGGCGTTGGTCCGGGCTGAGCTGCGGTACGCCCTGACTCGCGCGCTGTTCGGAGGCGTCGGTCGGAATCGGTGCAC
>JASFUR010000249.1:0-5566 GCA_050050215.1 Gemmatimonadota bacterium | reverse complement strand
AGCGCGCGTCCGTGTTCTTTCCGCCCAGGTATTGGGAAAACACCCACCCCATCGCGGCCCCCAGGACGAGCGAGCCGCCGAGCTCCTCCGCGAGGGTCACGAGCGCGTCCGCCGAGAACGGCTGCGCTGGATCGAGCAGCGGAGTCACGAGCGCCAGCGTGAGCGTGAAGAGGACGATCACGACCACGTCCTTCACGATGGTCACACCCAGGAGAATCTCCGTCATCGGGCCCTCCGCCCGCCGCTCCTCGATGACGGCGACCGTCAGGTCGGGCGACGAGTTGGCGGCCCAGACGCCCAGCAGCAGCGCCACGGCGGCGAGACCCGTCCACGACAGGTCGGCCAGGAAAGGGACGATCGGGCTGACGGCAGCGACCGCGAGGGCCACGCCCAGCCACACGACCCCCGTCACGACGAGCGTGGCCACGCCGATGGCCCGCGCCCTGGGACGCAGCGCCGCGAGCTGGAGCTCGCCACCCGCCAGCATGGCGATGAGCGCGAGCGCGAAGTCGTCGATCAGCTGCAGGTCGTCGACGGCCGGCGTGGGTAGCAGCGCGAGGAGCGAAGGACCTGCCGCGATGCCGATCACGATGAAGCCCGTGATGCGGGGCAGCCCCATCGCGGAGGCGACCGTTCCGGCGGCAGACGCGGACACGAGCACGAAGCCCACGAAGATCGCGAGGCGCCCGTCGCCGAACGAAGGGTCGACGGCCTGGAACGTGAGCCAGGTGAGACCCATCAGCAGCACGAGCGTGACGCCCGGACGCAGCGCCGCCATCGCTCCGTTCGGATCTCTCCTGGGGGCGGGCCGTGTGCTCATGGTGGGCAGGGTCAGCGGGAACGCGAAGCGCCGGGGGGCACCGTGTCGACGAAGTTACGCGGCGCGGGGAGGTCACTCAATCTAACCGAGGCCCCATCCGGCCGAACCGATCCCGGGCTTGCGCGCTGGTCCTGAGGCGTACATTTGGGAGCCTCCCAGGTCGTACCCATACCGCCGAATCCGTGACCGAGACCAACCCGATCCTGCTCGGCCGCTTCCGCATCCCGTTCGACGAGATCGAAGCCGAGCACGTCCAGCCGGGCATCGAGCGAGCGCTCCAGGACGCCCAGGCCCGAATCGACGCCCTGTCGGCAGACACCTCCGAGCCGACCTGGCAGAATACCATCGAAGCGCTCGACGGGACGGTCGAGCAGCTGGCCGAGCGCATCGCGCCGGTCACGCACCTCATGAGCGTAGCCGAGACGCCCCCACTGCGTGAGGCGTACAACGCCGTCCTGCCGCAGATCAGCGCCTTCTGGTCCCGCCTGCCCCTCGACGAGGCGCTCTGGCAGCGCATCAAGGGGTATGCGCAGACCGACGAGGCGAAGGGCCTGGTCGGGATTCGGCGCCGGCATCTCGACAAGACGGTGCGCGACTTCGAGCGCGCCGGTGCCGACCTTCCCCCCGAGGCGAAGGCGCGGCTCCAACAGGTGCGCGTGGAGCTCGCCCAGCTCCAGCAGAGCTTCAGTGAGAACGTCCTCGACGAGACCGCCGCCTACGAGCTCCTGGTCGAGGACGAGAGCCGGCTCGAGGGCGTGCCAGAAGCGCCCAAGCGCAGGGCGCGAGCGCGGGCCGAGGAGCGGGGCGAGGAAGGGTGGCTGCTTACGCTCGACTACCCATCCGTCGAGCCGATCCTGAAGTACTGCCGCGACCGGGATCTGCGCCGCGAGATTCTCACGGCCTACTCGACCCGATGCCGCGACGGCGAGTTCGACAACCGCGCGACCGTCGCGCGCATCCTCCGCCTCCGGGACGAGTCGGCCGAGATCCTCGGATACGACGACTTCCCCGACTACACGCTCGAGGACCGTATGGTCGGCTCGGGCGCTCGCGCGGTCGGATTCGAGGCGGACCTGGTCGAGCGCACCCGGCCCTACTGGGAGCGCGACGTGGCGGAGCTCCGCGAGCACGCCGCGACGCTCGGCATCGACGGGATCGAGCCCTGGGACATCGCGTTCCTGATCGACGACCTCCGTCGCACGCGCTACGAGCTCGACGACGAGCTGCTTCGCCCGTACTTCCCGCTGCCGAAGGTCCTGGACGGCCTCTTCGAGGTCGTGCGGCGCACGTTCGGCTTCCGCATGGAGGAGCGGGAGATCGACGAGGTGTGGCACGAGGACGTCCGCTACTTCGAGATCTTCGACGACGAGACCGGCGAAATGCTGGGCGCGTTCTACACGGATTGGTTCCCTCGCACGGAGAAGCGCGAGGGCGCCTGGATGAACAATTTCATCACGGGCGGGCCGCGACCCGCCGGGTTCGCACCCCACCTCGGAGTGATCTGCGGCAACTTCACGCCACCCGACGGGGACCGTCCGGCCCTGCTCACGCACCGTGAGGTCCAGACCACCTTCCACGAGTTCGGCCACCTGCTGCACCACTGCACCTCGCGTGTGGAAATCCCGTCCCGGGCCGGAATCAACGTCGCCTGGGACTGGGTCGAGCTTCCGAGCCAGCTCATGGAGAACTGGACCTGGGAGCGGGAGGCGCTGAACCTGTTCGCCAACCACTGGGAGACGGGCGAGCCCCTCCCGGACGAGCTCTTCGAGCGCATGATCGCCGCCCGGCGCTTCATGGGAGGGTGGAGCCAGATGCGTCAGCTGTCGCTCGGCACCGTGGATCTCGCGCTACACGGAGAACTCGCGCCGAAGCTCAGACAGGAGGCGGACGCCGACGGACCCGATATCGACGAGACGCAGGCCGACGAGGTGATGCGGTTCGCCGAGGAGCGCTTCGGCGAGTTCGTCCCGGAGCCACGGTTCGCACGGTTCCACCAGATCACCTCGTTCAACCATCTCTTCGCGGGTGGCTACGCCGCGGCGTATTACAGCTACCTCTGGTCCGAGGTGCTCGACGCCGACGTCTTCACCCGCTTCCAGCGGGAGGGGATCTTCAATCGACAGACCGGCCGCGCGTACGTGGAGTCGATCCTGTCGCGGGGCGACTCGGAGGATCCCGACGAGCTCTTCGTCGAATTCATGGGGCGTGGCCCCGACCCCGAGGCCCTGCTGACGCGCAACCTGGGCACGCTCACGACCGCATAGGCGGGTGGGGCGGCCGCTCTTCGACCGTCGCGGCCGCTCTTCGACCGTCGCGGCCGCTCTTCGACCGTCCGTAGGCGCGAGGAACCGCCAGCCAGTACCTTGCCTACTACTCGGTACTGCTCGTCAGTACTGGCCGAAGAGAGCGTGCGGACCCCGGCACGAGGTGCGAGATGATCGACAAGCGACTCCTGACAGGCATCCTGGTCGGCGCCACCCTGATCGGGACGGCCGCCTGCGACTCCAAGGGGCTCGGCTACGGTGACCCCAACAGCATCATCGCGGTCATGTCCCCGGAGCGATGGGAGGAGGTCCGGTCGGACGTCTACTCCGCGCTCGAGACGACCGTCTTCACCGTGGCCGAGGAGAACGAGTACACGGTCACCTATCAGGAGCCGTACGCCGAGTACTGGACGCAGCTGCGGCGCTTCCGACAGATGCTCCTGGTCGGAACCCTGTCGGATCCGTGGGTCCAGGAGGCGATCGACGAGGCCCGCGAGCCGATCACGGAACCCGGTATCTACCAGATCCGGGAGGTCTGGGCCCTCGACCAGACGGTGACCCTGGTGGTGCTCCCGGACAGCGGCGGAAACGAGGCCCTCCGCCGCATGCTCCCGGACGTGCACGAGCTCCTGGACGAGCAGTACCAGAACTACGCCCGAAACCGGATGTACATGTCGGGCATCGACACCGCGCTGGCCGACACGCTCTCCGCCGAGGCCGGCTTCTCCTTCCTGCTGCCCGAGGTCTACCGCTGGCAGCAGATCAACGATTCGATGTTCGTCTTCCGGAACGACAATCCGGACCCGTCGGAGCTCATCCGCGAGGTCTTCGTCACGTGGGCGAGCCCCGCGCTGACCTCTCTGGACGCCGACGGGCTCCTGGAGTGGAGGCAGCGCCTGGTCGACTCGTACTACAACGACAAGCAGGTGCTCCGTGAGGGGCAACGCTTCGTCGAGACCGAGCCTTTCCTCGGACACGAGGCGCTGCGCGTGCAGGCGCAGTGGCAGAATGCGCCCGACCTGAACTGGCCCGCCGGCGGTCCGTTCATCACGTACGCGATCACGTGCGCGAACCAGGACCGTACGTATTTCGTCGACGCGTGGCTCTACGCGCCGGGCAAGGAGAAGTACGAGTACATGATCCAGCTCGAGACCATCCTCGGGACCTTCGAATGCGAGTGATCCGGCCGGCCGGGCGCCTCGGCGCGGCCGTCGCGGCCGTCGCGCTGGTCGGGGTCCTGGCGCTCGTGCGGCCCGCGGCCGCCCAGCCGGCGGCCAGCCAGCACGGGGCGGTCTCCCAGGTCGTGAACACCACGACCATCAGGCTCGAGTACGACCGCCCCGTCCTGCGGGGACGCTCGGTCTTCGGCGACATCCTCGACTACGACGCGGTGTGGACGCCCGGAGCGAACCGCGCCACGTGGATCGACGTCTCGGCGCCGATCACCGTGCAGGGCGTCGCGCTCCCGGCGGGCCGCTACGGCATCTGGACGGTCCCGCACCCGGACGCGCCCTGGGACGTCGTCTTCGTGGCCGAGTGGGACACGCACCACTCGTACTTCCCGATGGAGAGCGAGGTGCTTCGCGTCCGGGCCACGCCCGAGCGCGGAGAGCACATGGAAGTGCTCGCGTTCTACTTCCCCGAGGTGGGACCGTACACGACCACGCTCCGGCTCCACTGGGGCGAGATCGTGGTGCCGCTGCTCATCGAGGTGGGACGCTAGGGAGCCTCAGCGGCTCAGCAGCTCGCGAAGGCCCACGTAGTCGTGAAAGGCCAGCCCCAGGAAGCCGGGCTGGTCGTCGAAGCGCCGTTCCACCTCTCCCGTCACCGACCACATGGCGTCGGCGCCGAGCGAGTGGAAGGAGATCCGGTCACCCGGCACGGGAACGGGCTGCCCAGCGAACCAGTACCGGAGCGTCTCGGGGTCGCCGGCCTCGCTCGCCAGACGGTCGAGCGCTTCCTGTCCTTCCACCAGCCAGACGCGAACGCGAACACCGCCGAGCGACTGGGCGACGACCCATCGGGCGTCGGCGAGGGGCGGCACACCCGCCCGGCCACGGCCACGTAGCATGTACAGCTCCTCGTCGTCGATGCGGGTGGTCTCGACACCCACGTAGACCTCGGCCGGGCCCTCGTTGGCGAGCGCGATCTCGGTCGACGCGTTCAGCACCACGCCGGCCGGGCCGTCCGCCGTCGTCCGGTACGCCATGACCCCGACGTCGTCCACGGCCCGCATGATCTGCGGCAGGACGGGCACCGGCGCGCCGTCGACCAGAGCCTGGAAGGGCTCGCCCGTGATCTCGTCCACGGCATCGAGCCAGAAGGGGACATCGGCACCGACGCGCAGATCGCCCTCGTGGGCCACACGCGCAACGGACTCGAGCAACCGCACGTAGTCGGTCAGGATCTGCAACCGATGTGGGCCCTGGAAGCCGGCGAGGATGTACGGCTCGATGTCGTAGCGCACGCCGTAGAAGCGCTC
>JASFUR010000248.1:0-5571 GCA_050050215.1 Gemmatimonadota bacterium | reverse complement strand
CGCCTTCCGGTTGCTCTCGTGCTCCTCTCCGTTGAGCACCACGCCCAGCAGCGGAATGGATCGACGCCGCAGCTCGGACACGGACAGCAGCGTGTGGTTCAGCGTGCCCAGCGACGTGCGCGCCACGAGCACGACCGGCAAGCCCAGCTCGGAGATCAGGTCGACCATGAGCGTGTCGCGGTTCATGGGGACCATGAGCCCTCCGGCACCCTCGACGACCACGGGCCGGTCGGTCGGCAGCTCGGTGGCGAGAATCCGATCGACGTCGATCTCGATGCCCTCGATCTCGGCGGCCGCGTGCGGCGACATCGGCTCCCGGAGCCGGTACGTCTCGGGCAGAAACCGCTCGGCCGGCAGGCCCGTCCACTTCCGCACGTCGGCCGTGTCGGTGCTGGGCGTCAGGCCCGCCTGGATCGGCTTCCAGTAGTACGCGTCCAGCCCGAGCGTCAGCGTCGCCGACACGACCGTCTTGCCGACGTCGGTGTCGGTTCCGGTCACGAAGAGCGGCCCTTTCACGCGGCCTCTCCGGCTTCCAGCTCCCTGAACTCCAGAAGCGCGGCGATCAGCCGCTCCACGTGCTCCTCGGTGTGGCGTCGTGTGAGCGAGATGCGGAGCCGCGCCGTGCCTTCGGGCACCGTCGGTGGCCGGATCGCGACGGCCAGGATCCCGCGCGAGCGCAGGTGCTCCTGGCACGCCAGCGCCGACCGCGCGTCGCCCAGAAGGATCGGCACGATCTGCGTGTCGGACGGAGACGTGTCGAAGCCGGCGCGGGCGAGACGCTCGTGGGTGGCCGCCACGAAGGCGCGGAACCGGTCCTGGTCCAGGCGCCCCGACCGGATCGCCGCCAGCGCAGCCCGCGCCGCGCCGACCACGGGCGGAGGAGGCGCCGTCGTGTAGACGACGCCCGCGCAGAAGTTCACGAGGTGCGAGCGGAGCAGGTCGTTCGACGCCACGAACGCGCCGGACGTGCCGAACGCCTTGCCGAACGTCCCGAGCACGATGTCGACTCGGGCGTGGCCGGCGGCCAGGCCCTCGCCGTGCTCGCCGAAGACGCCCATCGCGTGCGCGTCGTCGACCATGAGGAACGCCCCGTGGCGCTCGGCCACCGCGCAGATCCCGCCCAGCGGCGCACGGTCGCCGTCCATGCTGAACAGCGACTCGGTCACGATGAGCGGCGCACCGGCCACCCTACACTCCGTCCGCTCCGACAGCAGCGCGTCCAGGTGTTCCACGTCGTTGTGGCGGAAGCGAACGGCCTCCGCCCGGCTCAGCCAGCAGCCCCGACGGATGCTCGCGTGCGCGTTCTCGTCGTAGAGGACCAAGCCGTCCCGGGCAGCCACCGCCGGAATCACGGACGTGTTGGCCTGGTACCCCGAGACGAACAGAAGCGCGGCTTCCCGGCCGGTGAAGTCGGCCAGCTCGCGCTCCAGCTCGTCGTGGATGTCGAAGCCGCCCGTGACGAGGCGAGACGCCCCGGACCCGGCCCCGTGGCTCTCGGCGGCCCGCACCGCCCCGGCCACGACGTCGGGGTCGGTCGCCAGCCCCAGGTAGTCGTTCGAGCAGAAGCTCAGCAGACGCTCGCCCTCGTGCGAGACGTAGGGCGTCCCGGGCTCCGGAACGTACCGCTCGATGCGCCTCAGGCGGGCGGACGCGGTGCGCTCGTCGAGCCCGTCACGCAGCGCACGGTATCTGTCGGGGGGGAGGGTCATGTGGTTTCGTAGCTCGCCGGACCGCGTATTGTCCGGACACGTTGCCTGCGTCCGCGGCACCCGCGGACCCTCTTCTCAGCAGCAGGATCCCGAAGGAGCCCGATGAAGATCTTCACGCTCGCCGGCAGAGACGCGGAGCCGCTCGACCCCGACAACTTCACCGGCCAGGGTACTCTAGTCAGAATGCTCGGCGTCTGTGAGGCCCCGAACATCAATGCCTACACGGTCACGTTCCAGGCCGGGACCCGCACGGCGTGGCACGCCCACACCGGCACCCAGCTCCTCCTGGTCACCGACGGCACCTGCCGCGTGCAGTCGGAGGGCGCGCCGGTCCAGGAGGCCGGCGTCGGCAGCGTGATCGCCTTTTCGGCGGGCGAGCGTCATTGGCACGGCGCCACCCCCGACGCGCCCGCCACGCACGTCGCGCTCAACGTCGACGCGAGCACGGACTGGTTCGAGAAGGTGACCGACGAGGAGTACGCCGGCTGAGCGGCTGAGGGGCGAGCGGACCCTCGCTCGGCCCAGAGATAGGGATGACTATGCGGTGCGGACCCTCTGCTGACTGAGCAGGAGGCTCGACACGCTACGCTTCAGTCCACTTCCTCCCAGAGCGCCGGCTGGTTGGGCGGCTCCCATCCCGCCTGCGCCTGGTGACCCTGGATCGCGCGGTACGTCGTGCCCTGGTACGTCGCCTCATCGTCCGTCTGGTAGATCACCTGCGGCGCCCACTGCCCCCCCGTGTTGATCCGCTCCCAGAGCGCGTACGTGTTCGGCGGCTCCCAGCCGGTCTGTGACGTATGGCTCTGCCGGCACCGGTAGTCCAGGCCGTTGTGGGACACCTCGTCACCGACCGTGTAGGCCACCGGCTGAGTCCAGGTCGTGAGGCCCGGATTGGGCAGGTTCTCCAATAGCTGCGCGAGGTTCAGGCGCAGCAGCCAATAAGCATTGTCGTTGACCTCGCCGCTCGGCTCGTGGTTGGCCTCGACGATGTCGCCCGCGGCGCTGACGGCATCACGGGCACCCGCGTAGTCCTTGCTGTCGACTCGGTCCTCGGCAGCGTCGAGGGAGTCCGCGAGCGCCCCGCAGAGGGTGGAGTCATCGATCCAGAGCGGGTCGCTGCAGACGGCCGAGATCTGGGACTGGAGGAGGGCGGTGGTGATTTCACTCGGCATGTACTTTGGTGCCACGCCCCAACCTGAGACCGCGAAGTCCTCTTGGCTCGGGTAGAAGTATCCGTCAGTGGTGTCCCCAGGATCCAGGCAACACGACTCCACCGTCGGCTGGCCCGTGATCGTGCTGAGCCCGGGCAGATATGAACTACGCAGGCCGAAGCCTGTCTTGGTAGCTCCTGGCGCGATGCTGTCGGACGACGTCGTCGCGGATCCGGGTGGATACCACCAGAGGTTTGCCACGTTGTTCAGTGTCGCCCGCCACCCCGCAGGAGTGATCGGTCCGATCTCTGCGTAGGGCTGAGGAGGACGCCCTACGCCTATGGTCGTCTGGTTCAGGAACGAGCCAGTCGCTGCCAGAGCACTAGGCGTACCCGAACTGGCCCCGACATCCAGGACGACGACGCCAAGACCCCAGGTGGATGAACTGGGGTTTGTGATGGCATAGGCGTAAACGTAGTATGCACCGCTGTCGGCAACCTGCGTCAGGGAAAGGTCGATGCCACTCAGCTGTGGATGGTCCACAGAGACGGCATCAGATAGTAGAGCCGCCAGGACAAGCAGAACGAGGCGTTGGCCAAGCATGACAAGAACTCCCTAGCGGAGGCGAAGGTGGTAGTGTGGCTGCCCGGTATCTTCCCTCAGGGCCTTCAGGCCGGTCCCTTCAGCCAGAGACTGAAGATCCAGCCATGGAACGTCCTCGGTGGAATTCGCAGCACAGTTGGTCCCGCTAATCCGGCTGGCCCCGCCGTCTTCCCCATGGTCGAGCGCGTAACACCAAGCTATGTCGACATCGAGTCCCAGGTTATGCGTGCGGTGCCCCATGTTCGGCCGCTCCACCGCAATCGAGTCTGCCAGTGCAGCCGAGTCCACCGTAAAGGCTCCCCCCCATGGTAGGCTCGCGTCATTCACTTGGATGTAGTGCCCGACGTCGACGAGCGTGGTATCCGTGAGGAATGCCAGGAGCGTCACAAGCGCGGTGTCCAGCGACGGTGTCGCGTACCATGTTGAATCACGCGGGTGGTCGACGGTCGCCCCGACAAAATATGCGTCGGCCTGCAGAGACGCGTCGGCTTGCAGTGCAACCAGCCCCGGCACGCGGATGTGAACCGTAAGAGTGTCCGCCAGTGAGTCGCCTGAGAAGGCAGTCGAAGCGACAATCTCTAGTTGACCTGACACATATCCTGCAACAAAGCGCAAGGATAGTTCACCACTGCTATCGGTGCTGTCTGTAAGCACGGATATCGTGTCGTCGGCCTGCACGAAGGCGCCGGTGATGGCCGGAAGCGACTCCCCCGCCTGATTGCCTGGCAAGTTCGGTGACGGCGGAGGCGTGTCTTCGAGATCGAGCGTATCGGGATAGTGGGAGTGCCCACCACGCTCGTTGATCCATTTGGCTCGAACAGTCACCTCCTGAGCAACCGCAGGCGAACCATTGTTAGTGATCTTCACGGTCAGCGTCGCGGAATCGCCGACCCGCTCTTGTTGCACGTATGCCGGTGGAGTCCCAAATGGTTGGAAGTACCGAACCCACGGATGCAGCTCCGTGGTATCGGCGGTCAACGTCAGGGAGTACGCCGGGGGCGCCGCCCTCGTCAGCCCGTTCAGATGCCCCACGATTTCCGAGCCGTAGGCCAGCGAGATGAGGCCGACCGGCGCTCGTCCCAGGGAGTCGAGTGTAGGGTCGATCTCCCATAGCGCCGAATCCAAGGGAGAGGGCCCGCTGAGCGTCGCTATGAAGGTCCCGTCGTCGAGAATGTGAAGCCCGTCGAAGCCGCCTGCATCCAGCACGGCTCCACTGTCGACCGCGAGCGGAATGACGCTGTCGGCGACCCCCGACGAACGATCGATTCGAAAGATGGTGGGGACGAACGCGTTCGACTCGATGCCCCACAGCTCGCCTGTACTCGGATGCACCGCGAATCCACCCTGGGTGAGCGGATAGTCGTGAACCGTGTCATAGGGATTCAGTCCGAAGCCGGTCGTGTCGGACGAGATCCACGTGGCCGACGGCGTCGTCTCGTCCAGCGAGAAGAGCTGGCCGCAACAGTCGAACAGGTCGTTCTTCCCGTTGCCGTAGAAGCCGCTGCCGTCGTGATCGAAGTCGGAGAACGTATGGTCACCGATGGAGCCGAGATCGGAGATCACGGACCCATCGCTCGGATCGATTGTGTAGAGGTGAACCTCGAAGTCGGACTCGAAGAAGATCCGGCTCACGCCGTACAGCGTGCCGGAGTCGTCGAACGCGATGTCGGTCCACCCGACGCTATCGCCGCCGAAGGTTCCGGCGTCGCCGAGGAGCTCAGCGGTCCCCGCGTCGAAATCGATCTCCACGAGCTCGCCCTGGTTCGTGCTGGCGAGGATCTTGCCGGAGCCGCCCGTGAAGCTGAACCGCGGCCTTACCGGGGCGGTCCCATCTGCCTCCGGACCCGTCGGTTGCTCGCGGCATGCCGTCGCGACGACGCCGACGAGAACTGCCGAGAGCAACGCAGCGAGTGGAACGCCGTGGCGCATGGACACTCCCCTTGTGGATCTTACAAGCCACTCATCCTATACGCACATAGCTAACCCGCCGCCGCTCGGCCGTCATTCTCAAATTGGTACGTTTCTGAAATTGCTGCAGATTAGTTGCCGTTGTGCCCCTGGAGTGACGGAGCCCGCGAGCACCCGGCTGGTAGTGGATCGCCTCGAAC